>JAJZFF010000582.1 GCA_021805485.1 Pseudomonadota bacterium | reverse complement strand
CAGCGAGATCAAGGTCAGCGTGCTGATCGACGCCGAATACACCGAGCTCGCCGTCCGCGCCCTGCACACCGCCTACGGGCTCGACGTCGCATGAGCGCGCTCGATCCGCTCTGGGCCCGCGGCCGCGCCTTCCTCGGCACCGAGACCGCGATCATGGGCGGCGCCATGAGCTGGGTCAGCGAGCGCCACCTCGTCTCCGCCATCTCCAATGCCGGCGGCTTCGGCGTCATCGCCTGCGGCTCGATGACCCCCGAACTGCTCGACGCCGAGATCGCCGCGACCAAGGCGCTCACCACGAAGCCCTTCGGCGTCAACCTGATCACCATGCACCCGCAGCTGCTGGAGCTGATCGCGGTCTGCGTCCGCCACGGCGTGGGCCATGTCGTCCTCGCCGGCGGCCTGCCCTCCGCCGCCGCGGTCCGCGCGGTGAAGGAGGGCGGCGCGAAGCTCGTCTGCTTCGCCCCCGCTTTGGTGCTCGCGAAACGCCTCATCCGCAGCGGCGCCGACGCGCTGGTGATCGAGGGCTCCGAGGCCGGCGGCCATATCGGCCCGGTCTCGCTCGCCGTGCTGGCGCAGGAAATCCTGCCCGTCATCACCGAGGTCCCGGTCTTCGTCGCCGGCGGCATCGGCCGCGGCGAGGCGATCCTCGCCTTCCTCGAAATGGGCGCCGCCGGCGTGCAGCTCGGCACCCGCTTCGCCGCCTCCGCCGAGAGCATCGCCCACCCCAATTTCAAGGCCGCCTTCCTGAAGGCGAACGCGCGCGACGCGATTCCCTCGGTCCAGCTCGACGCCCGCTTCCCGGTCATCCCGGTGCGCGGCCTCGCCAATGCCGGCACCGCCCGCTTCGTCGAGCACCAGGCCGAGACCATCCGCCGCTTCCAGGCCGGCGAGCTCGACAAGGAGCAGGCCCAGCTCTCGATCGAGCATTTCTGGGCCGGCGCCCTCCGCCGCGCGGTGATCGAGGGCGATGTCGAGCAGGGCTCGGTGATGGCCGGCCAGTCGGTCGGCATGGTCACCGCGATCCAGCCGGTGGCCGAGATCATCGCCGAACTCATCGCCCAGGCCGACGCCGCCTTCGCCGCGCGCGCCACCGTCCGCCAGCCGGATGCCTCGATCGAAGCGGCCTAAGGGCGCGCCCCGCCCGCGCACCATCCCGCTCGCCGCCTCGCGGCGGCTGTTCGCGAAGCTGCGCGAACGGCTGAGCGCGGGCAATTCCAGCCTGGCCGAGCTGGTCGAGCTGATCGCCGCCGAACTCGCGGTGGAGGTCTGCTCGGTCTATGTCGCCCGTGCCGGCGAAATGCTCGAACTCGCCGCCACCCACGGGCTGCGCATCGCCGCGGTCGGCCACACGCGGGTGCGGGTGGGCGAGGGCATCATCGGCCTCGCCGCCGCCAAGGGCGAGGCGCTCAACCTGCCGGACGCGCAGAACCACCCCGAATTCGCCTACCGCCCCGAAACCGGCGAGGAGCGCTACGCCTCGATGCTCGCGGTGCCGATCCGCCGCGCCGGCCGCACCCTCGGCGTCATCGCGGTGCAGAATTCCGAGCCCCGCGTCTACACCCCGCTCGAGGTCGAGACGATCTCGACCATCGCCATGCTGATCGGCGAGATCCTCGCCAGCCAGGGTGCGGCCGACATCGCCGCCGCCGGCTTCGGCGACGCGCTGGCCCGGCGCTATTCCGGCCATCCGCTCGCCCCCGGCATCGTCCGCGGCACCGCCCTGCCCTTCGGCCGCTCGCCCGGCCCGCGCCACGTCCTCGCGGAAGACACCGCGGCCGAGCTCGTCCGCCTCGACCAGGCGATGGCCGACGCCGAAACCTCGCTCGACAGCCTGGTCTCCGAGCACCTGCCCACCGGCCACGCCACCCGCGAGGTGCTGGAGGCCTATCGCCTGATCTCGCAGGGCACCGGCTGGCTCGAGCGCGTCCGCGCCGCGATCAATGACGGCCTGACCGCCGAAGCCGCGGTCGATCAGGTCGGCAGCGAGCTGCGCCGGCGCATGCGCAAGGTGGCCGACCCCTATCTGCGCGAGCGCGTCGCCGATATCGAGGACATGATCGAGCGCATGCTCGCCGCCCTCGGCGCCGGCACCGCGAAGCCGGACGATGCGCGTGGCATGGTCCTGGTCTCCCGCCGCCTCGGCCCCGCCGAACTGCTCGACTGGCACCAGCGCGGCATCGCCGGCGTGGCGATCGAGGAAGCCAGCACCGGCGGCCACGCCGCGATCCTCGCCCGCGCGCTGGAAATTCCCGCCATCGCCGTCGAAGCCGGCGCCACAGAAGCCGCCCGCCAGGGCGATCCCGTGCTGCTCGATGCCGAATCCGGCGCCCTCATCCTCCGCCCCGACCCCGAGGTCACCGCGCTCTATGATCGCGCCCTCGCCGCCCGCGGCGCCCGCGCCGCCGAGCTCGCCGTCTTCCGCGACCGTCCCGCCCGCACCCAGGACGGCACCGAGGTCACGCTGATGCTCAATGTCGGCCTCGCCTTCGAGATCGACCAGCTCGCCCGCACCGGCGCCGAGGGCATCGGCCTCTACCGCACCGAGATCGCCGCCCTCGCCGCCGCCCGCGTGCCCGGCGTCGCCGCCCAGGCGGCCGAATACCGCCGCGTGCTCCAGCGCGCCGACGGCAAGCGCGTCGTCTTCCGCACGCTCGATCTCGGCGCCGACAAGCTCCTCCCCGGCGAGGCCGACGACCAGGTGGAAAACCCGGCGATGGGCTGGCGCTCGCTGCGCGTCGGGCTCGACCGTCCGGCCATCCTGCGCAAGCAGCTCCGC
>JAJZFF010000192.1 GCA_021805485.1 Pseudomonadota bacterium | reverse complement strand
CCTCGGTTCCGGCTATAACAATCCCCGGGCCTATTCGGTCGCGGCGCCAATCGGGGGGTATGCCGGTGTCCGTGTCAAATTCTGATGCGCCGGCCGTCGAATATCGAAAGTGCGCGGCCCAGCGACCGATGCGGACCTGGAGTGAACCCCCTGGGCTGGACCACGGAGGTGGGCTCGACCACGGAAGTTTATTCGAACCAGAACATCATCCGGTCAGACGGCTCCATCTGACCGGATCAGGATGCTCTGGTGATCAACATGATAGAGCACGACATCCGATCCGACAGGATCGGAAAGTGCTCTAGTGTCCCGAATCTGAAATCCATCGGATTTCAGATTCAAAGTGGACACTGGAAAAAACAATAGTTTAGTGGCCTGCTTGTCCCTGAAATTCACCCACGAATTTCAGGGGCAGGACACTAGAGCATCATCTGATCAGATGGATTCATCTGATCAGATAAAGATGCTCTGTTTATCAATGTGGTAGAGCACTACATCCGATCCGAAAGGATCGGAAAGTGCTCTAGAACGGAATTTCGTCGTCGAGTTCGCCGCCGCCGGCCCGCCCGGCATCCCATCCGCCGGCACGCGGCGCACCGCCGCCGCCACCGGAGGGCCGCGATGCCGGGCGCGGCATGTCGTCACCGCCCGCCCCGGCGCCAGCACGGTCGAGCAGCACCAGCTCGGCGCCGATCCGGCCCAACATGATTTCGGTGGTGTATTTCTCCTGGCCCGACTGGTCGGTCCATTTGCGGGTCTGCAACTTGCCCTCGAGATAGATCTTCGAGCCCTTCTTCAGGAAGCGCTCCGCCACGTCGGCCAGCCGGTCGTTCATGATGACGACGCGGTGCCACTCGGTGCGCTCCTGCCGCTCGCCGCTCATCTTGTCGTTCCAGGTTTCCGAGGTCGCGACCGCGAGATTGACGATCTTCATGCCGGACTGGGTCGTCCGCATTTCAGGATCCCGCCCGAGATTTCCAACCAGGATCACCTTGTTCACACTACCCGCCATCGTCTTCCCCTTTGCATCCGGAACCGCGCGGCAGCGAGTGGCTGCCTGCGGCTATGGTATCAACACGGCTTGGACATGCTGTCCAGCCATCCCGCCGGTCCGGTGGCGGACCGGCGGGAGCGGGCTCAATGATCGAACGCCGCGTGATCAACCTTGCCGTGGAAGATGGTGTAGGCAAAGGCGTTGTAGGCGATGATGACCGGAATGAGGACGACCGCGCCGACAAGCAGGAATTCCTGCGAGCCGACGGGGGATGCGGCCTGCCAGATCGTCACGCCGGGCGGGATGATGTGCGGGAACAGCGAGAAGCCGAGGCCGAGAAAGCTGGCGAGGAACAGGCCGAGCGCGCAGAGGAAGGCGGTGCTGTCATGCACCGCGCCGCCGTGGCGCAGGGCGCGGAACAGGAAGAAGGCCAGCGCCGCCACCGCGAGCGGGGCGAGGCCGGTGACGGCGAGGCCCGGCCAGGTGAACCAGCGCACGGCATAGGCGTGGTCGAGCAGCGGGGTCCAGACGCTGACGGCGAGGATGCCCGCGAGCATCCCCACCGTGAGCCGGGCGGCTTCGCGGCGCATCCGCAGCTGCAGCCCGCCCTCGGTGCGCCAGACCAGCCAGGCGGCGCCGAGCAGCGCGTAGCCGCAGACCACCGCAAGGCCGGTGAACACCGAGAAGGCGGAGAACCAGGCGAAGGGCCCGCCGGCGAACTGGCCGCCGGCGACCTTGGTGCCGTGCAGCACGGCGCCGAGGATCGCCCCCTGGCAGAACGCGGCGATGACCGAGCCGAACCAGAACCCGTAATCCCAGTTGAGCCGGTGCCGCTCGGTATGGGCGCGGAAGCGGAACTCGAAGGCGACGCCGCGCAGGATGAGGCCGATCAGCATGGTGATCACCAGCGGGTAGACCGCCGGCAGGATCACGCTGTAGGCCTCGGGGAAGGCGCCGTAGAGGCCGGAGCCGCCGAGCACGAGCCAGGTTTCGTTGCCATCCCAGACCGGGGCGATGGAATTGACCATGATGTCCCGCTCGGCGCGGCCGCGCTCGGCCGCGAACAGGATGCCGACGCCGAGATCGAACCCGTCGAGCACGACATAGGCGAAGATCACGAAGGCCATGATGCAGCCCCAGATGATCGGCAGGGTATGGGCGTTGAGCATGGCCATCACTCCGCCGGGCTCGGGGCCGGCGCGGGGTCGTGCAGGCGGTGCGGGCCGTGGCTGCGCAGCGGCTTGTCGTCGCGCAGCGGCGGTTCGCCCACCGTCGGCTCATGCGCCATCAGGCCGAGCACGTAGCGGATGCCGACGCCGAAGACGAGCGTGTAGAGCACGATGATGATGCCGAACGACCAGACGATCTCGCCCAGGGTGAGCGGCGAGGCGCTCTGCACCGTGCGCAGCACGCCATAGACCGTCCAGGGCTGGCGGCCGGTTTCGGTGACCACCCAGCCGGCGATGATGGTGAGGAAGCCGGCCGGGCCCATCGCCACCGCGAAGCGCTTGAACCAGGCGTTCTCGTAGAGCCGGCCGCCGCGGCGCAGGGCCAGCGCGCCGAGGGCGAGCACCAGCATCAGCGACCACAGCCCGACCATGACGCGGAAGCCCCAGAAGGTGGGGATCAGCACCGGCCAGTCGGACTTCGGAAAGGCATCCAGCCCCTGCACCACGCCATGCAGCTTGTGGGTGATGATCAGCGAGCCGAGATCGGGGATCTTCACGTCATAGAGCAGGCGGCCGAGGCTGCGGCTGGGCCAGCCGAACAGGTGCAGCGCCTGGCC
>JAJZFF010000330.1 GCA_021805485.1 Pseudomonadota bacterium | reverse complement strand
CCGGAAGGCCATCGCCATCGGCAGCAGGCCGGAGACGACGATGCCGAGGCCGAGGCCGCCGAAGGGCACGCCGAGTTCGAGCCGCCTGCCGTGATGGCGCAGCCAGGCAAGCATCAGCCCGGTGCCGAGCAGCAGCGCGCCCACCGCCGTCATTCCGGCGAAGAAACGCAGCACCGCCCAGGCGACGAGGCTGGTGGTCAGGCCCATCGCCGCCGTGGTGATGACGGCGATGACCAGCAGGGCGCGGTAGAACAGGAAACGGGTGCGCAAGTCGCCGATCGCGGCGATCAGCAGCGTGCCCGTCATGTAGCCGGCGTAGTTGATGGTGGCGAGCCAGCCGCCGCCGGTGACGGAGAGATGCGCCTGCTCCTGCATCACCGGCAGCAGCGGCGTGTAGAGGAAGCGGGCGAGGCCGACGGTGAGGACCATGCTGGCGATGCCCGCCGCCATGACCTTCGCGGCCTCGCGGTCGGTCGCGGTCGTGGCGGTGGGAGGGGCGGCGATCGATGACATGGCAGGCCTCATGACTGACCTGCCATGCTTAGATGAACGGCGCGCAGCCGCCAATCGCCACCGCGTCAGCCGGCGTGGCTGACGCCAATCGACACAGCATCAGCCGGCGTGGCTGACGCCGGCAAGGTGTTCCATCCGCTCGGTGTCGGCGCCGAGTTCGGCGGCGGAACCGTCATAGACGACCTCGCCGTCGGAGAGCACGTAGGCGCGGTCGGCGAGTTGCAGGGCGAGATGCGCGTTCTGCTCGACCAGCAGGATCGACATCCCCTCGCCTTTCATCCGGCCGATCGTGCGCATGACTTCCTGCACGATGACCGGGGCGAGCCCCTGCGAGGGTTCGTCGAGGATGAGGAATTTCGGGTTGAGCAGCAGCGCGCGGGCGATGGCCAGCATTTCCTGCTCGCCGCCGGAGAGCCGCCCGCCCTTGCTCGTCTTGCGTTCCTCAAGCCGGGGAAACAGCTTGTAGACCGTTTCGATCGTCCATGGCCCCTTGGTCTCGGCGGGGACGAGCAGGTTCTCGTGCACCGTCATGTGCCCGAAGATCTTGCGGCCCTCGGGAACATAGCCGACGCCGGCATTGGCGATGCGATGGGAGGCCGCCTTGGTCACATCCTTGCCGAAGAGCTTGATGTTGCCATCGCGGGGCGGGGTGAGACCCATGACGCTGCGCATCGTGGTGGTCTTGCCGGCGCCATTGCGGCCGAGCAGGGCGATCAGCTCGCCCTGGTTCACCTTCAGCGAGACGCCGTGCAGGATGTGGCTCTTGCCGTAATAGGTCTGCAGGCCCTCGGCTTCGAGAACGGCACTCATGCGGCGGTCTCCTCGACGGCGGTTCCGAGATAGGCGCTCTGGACGCGCGGGTTGGCGGAGATTTCCGCCGCCGTGCCCTCGGCGAGGAAGGTGCCGTTGTCGAGCACGGTGATGCGGTCGGCGATGCCGAAGACGATCGCCATGTCGTGCTCGACGAACAGCATGGTGATGCCCTGGTCCTTGTTGAGCCGGCGGATCAGGTCGGTCATGTGATGGGTTTCCTCATCCCCCATGCCGGCGGTCGGCTCGTCGAGCAGGAGCAGGCGCGGATGGCGCGACAGGGCGATGCCGATTTCCACCACGCGCTGGTCGCCATGCGACATCTCGCCGACGATGCGGTCCGCCTTGTTGGCGATGCGGGTGACCTGGAGCAGTTCGTCCACCTTTTCGTCGACCTTCGCGCGCGTCGCCCGCGAGATCCAGGGGCGAAGCTGCAGGCCCATCGCCGTCTCCACCGCGACGCGGATGTTTTCGTAGACCGAGAGCGAGAGGAAGACCTGGGTGATCTGGAAGGTGCGGATGATGCCGCGGCGGACCAGATCGTTCGGGCTGACCGCGGTGATCGGCTGGCCGTCGAAGATGATCTGGCCCTCGGTGGGCGGGAAGAAGCCGCTGATCAGGTTGAACAGCGTGGTCTTGCCGGCGCCGTTCGGGCCGATGATGGCGCGCAGCTCGCCCGGCTCGACCGCGAGCGAGATGTCCTTCAGCGCCTGGAGCGCGCCGAAGCGGCGGCCGACATGTTCGAGTTTCAGAAGGCTCACGACCGCGCCCTCCCCTTGATGAAGCCGAGCAGGCCCTGCGGGAAGAACAGCACCGACAGGACGAAGATCAGGCCGATATAGGTCATCCAGTTCTGGGTCACGCTCGAGAGGTAGTCCTGCGCCGCGATGTAGATGACGGCGCCGAGGAACGGCCCCCAGAAGCTGCGCATGCCGCCGAGCACGCAGATGACGACGAAGGAGCCGGAGAGCTGCCATTGCAGGTCGTCAGGCGAGGCGAAGGCGGTCAGCATCGCGTTCAGGCTGCCGGCGAGTGCTGTGATGAAGGCCGAGACCGCGAAGGCGACCCAGACCTGCTTGTCCACCGCGACGCCGAGGAAGCGCAGGCGCGTGGTGTTCTCGCGGGTGGCGACGAAGGCATGGCCCATCGGCGAACGGAGGATCTGCCAGACGACGAGCATGACCACCGCGAACAGTGCCAGCACGACATAATAGAAGCGCGCCGGGCCGAGCTTGATGGCTTCGCCGCCGAGATGCAGCGGCACGCGGGAGAAGCCGGTCAGACCGTCCTCGCCGCCGGTCACGGTGTTCCAGCGCACCGCGAGGAAGTAGAACATCTGGCCGAAGGCGATGGTGATCATCGAGAAGTAGATGCCCTTGCGCTTCATCACCATCGGCCCGACCAGGATGCCGCCGATGCCGCCGAGCAGCGTGCCGGCGATGAGGGCGAGCGGCATC
>JAJZFF010000375.1 GCA_021805485.1 Pseudomonadota bacterium | reverse complement strand
GGTTGCCCTGCGACTGGGAGAAGCCGACCACGAGGCTCGACAGCTTCGCGTGGCTCGGGTGCGGGTTCACGCACACCGCCTTCGACGTTCCCAGGATCATCTGCGCGGCAGTCTGCTTCGCCGCCTGTGCGGATGCGACCGTCAGCATGGCAGCGCCGATGCACGTGGCCGCAAGCAATATCG
The DNA here is from genome assembly GCA_021805485.1 of Pseudomonadota bacterium. Next base: position 2,607 of record JAJZFF010000375.1, on the reverse strand, counting down.
TTCTGGTCTTCATGTCTCCTCCACTCGCTCTCTTCGGCGTTATCGGGCCGGTTGGCCGTTGTAGTTCCGTATAATGGAACTTAGTTCTATATTCATGCTAAGCGGGCTGTTACAAGCTGTCAAATGCGGATCGGACATCGGCGCCACGGCCCGGGATGCCGCCGCGAATGGCGGGAATTTCGCAGCCCGTTCGGGCCGCTGCGGATAAATTCGGTTTTTTGCAACCAAGGGGGGTTAGCGAATTGACAGCGCAACGTCCCGCTCTACGCTGAAGGTCCCATGAGGATCGACACTCCCGCCAACGAGGCGTCATCGAGCGTTGCCAAGGCCCTGGCGCTGCTGCGTGCCGTCAGCCTCGCCGAGCCGCCCGCCGGGTTCAACGCCCTGCTGGAGCGGACCGGCCTGCCGAAGGCGACGCTGCACAGGCTGCTGCGCGAACTCGCCGATGCCGGGCTGGTCCGCCATCATTCGCCCGACCGCACCTATCGGCCGGCGCTCGGCCTGCTGGAACTCGCCAGCCGCGCCTGGGACTCGATCGACCTGCGGCAGGTGGCTGCCCGCCATGTCGACGCGCTGTGGCACAGCACGCAGGAGACGGTGCACGTCGCCGTGCGCGACGACATCGAGATCATCTATGTCGACAAGCGGGAAAGTCCGAAGGCGCTGCGGCTGTTTTCCTCGATCGGGCGGCGCGGGCCGCTGTACTGCACCGGCGTGGGCAAGGCGATTTTCGCGCATCTTCCCGCCGCCGAGCGCGACGATGTCCTCGCCCGCCTCACCCTGACGCGCCATACGCCGAGCACCATCACGTCGCGGGCCGGCCTGCGCGCGGAGTTCGAGCGGATCCGCCGCGACGGCGTGGCGTTCGACCGCGCCGAGCATGAGGAAGGCATCGTCTGCGTCGCGGCGCCGATCTTCGACCGGCAGGGCCATCCCGTCGCCAGCGTCAGCGTGACCGCACCAGCCGTTCGCATGAATGACGATCGCGTCGCCGCGCTGGCGCCCGAGGTCAGAACCGCCGCGGAACGGATTTCGCGCGACCTCGCCTTCTCCAACTGCCCGGTCTGATCGCCCCCGCGCCCGCCCGGAGCACCGCCGCCGGACAATGCCCCGCCCCAAGGCAGGCCGGTTTCGCGGCCCGGCTGCCGGAATTTCCGAACTGGCCGGGAATATTATTTAATATCATATATTTGATGATCGTTTTTGACGAGTTCGGGCTACACTCGCGGCGCGCGGGCGCATTGGGGCCGCCCGCGGGATGGATTTGCGAGGATGCCGAACATGGGGGCAGATGCCGGGACCGCGCCGCAGGGGCGCTCTGGCTGGGCGTTGCGGGGACTGCCGATCTCTTTCGCCGCGGCCGACATGCAGTCGAAGGCCAGCGCCCGCTACGTGCCGCATCCGGGGCCGGGCGGTGCCGATTGCGCCGTATGCCAGTTCTACGAACCCGCACACCCGGGGGCGCCGACCGGAAACTGCATGGTCGTCGCGGGTCTCGTGGGGGCGCGAGGCTATTGTGACTTCTTCACCTCGCGGTGAGCGATGACGCCGAGACCTCCTGCTTCCGGCGAGTCAGCGACGTCCGGCTGGGCGCGCCGGTTCCGGCGGCGGATGCGCCTCGGCGCCGCCGGATTCGTCGTGCTGTTCGTGGCGGTCGCGGTGAAGCTGACCGATGCCACGGTCATCGATCCGCTTCCGCCGAACCAGGCGGCGCTCTCGGCGCTCAGGCCCGACCTGAGCACCAGACCCCTGGAACCGGACCGCGCCGCCATTCTCGATCGCAATGGGCGGCTGCTGGCCGTCTCGCTGCCCGGCGCCTCGCTCTATGCCGATCCGCGCCAGATTCGCCATCCGTGGCGCGACGCCAGGGCACTGGCCAGGAAGATCGCGGGCCTGGACGTCAGATCGACGGCGCGCCGGCTCGGCATAAAGCATTACGGATTCGTCTATATCTCCCGGCACCTCACCGCCACGCAGGAGCTCGCGGTGAACCGGCTCGGCATTCCCGGCCTGTATTTCCAGAGAACCTGGCAGCGGCATTATCCGCAGGGCGACCTTGCCGCGCATATCCTGGGCGGCGTCACCCCGGGCCAGCACGGCCTTTCCGGAGTTGAGGCCTATTACGACAAGCGGCTGCTGAGCAAGCCCGGCCAGCCGCTGCGCCTGTCGATCGACCTGCGGGTGGAGGCCATCGTCCACCACGAGGTCGCACGCGCCATGCGCGACTACAAGGCACGCGGCGCCTGCGGAATCGTGGAATCGATGAGCGGGCGGATCGTCGCCATGGTCAGCCTGCCGGATTACAACGCCAACGATTACCACGACGCGCCGGCCGACTCCCTGTTCGACCGCTGCATCTCGGGCGACTACGAGCCTGGCAGCGTGATGAAGCTGATGACCCTGCCGGCGGCGCTGCAATCGGGGCTGATGCATTACTGGGACAAGTTCAACACGACCCATCCGCTCGTCATGAACGGCTTCGCGATCACCGATTACGAGCCGGTGCACCGCTGGCTGGCGATGCCGTCGATCCTTGCGTATTCGTCGAATATCGGGGCCTCGCGGATCGCGACCATCCTCGGGCCAAAACTGCAGCGCGCCTGGCTG
>JAJZFF010000280.1 GCA_021805485.1 Pseudomonadota bacterium | reverse complement strand
GCGGCGAGGATGTTCACGGCGTGAATGCGCAGCTCGGCGGCGGCGGCGCGCAGCGCGCCATCGCGCCGGGCCGCCGGCATCGCCGCGAGGCTGCGCATGGCGGCGCGCGCCCGGCCGGCGGCGGTGCGGAGGATGGCTTCGGCTGAGGGGGTCGCGGTATCCATGATGGGAGAATTGCGCGCCCGCGGCCGGCAAATCAACCGTCAAACCGTGGATCGCCCTTTCGGCCGCGCGCCGGACAAGCTATCCCGGTGCGGCCAGGAGACAGTGCGGGGGTTTTGCGTGCCGGATAGCGCCACCAGGGAAACCGTCGGAACGGCCGTGCTGCGGCCGCTTCAGCAGGAGGATGCCGCCCGCTTCCACCAGCTCATCAACGACTGGGACATCTGCCGCCGGCTGCCGGAAGCGCCGTTTCCCTACCCGCTGGAGACCGCCGAGGCCTGGGTGGCCGCGGCGGTGGCCGACCGTGCCGCCGGGCGCGCCCACGAATTCGCGATTCTCGATGCGGATGGCAGCATGATCGGCAGCGCCGGGCTGCGCCTCGATGCCGCGCGGGGCAGCGCTGCGCTGGGATACTGGATCGGCCGCCGGTTCTGGCGCCGCGGCCATGCGGGGGCGGCCGTCGCCGAGCTGCTGCACTGGGGGTTCGCCGAGCTGCCGATCGCGACGATCGAGGCGACGGTGGCCGCCGACAACGCGGCGTCGATCGCGCTGCTCGAACGCGCCGGGTTCAGCGCGACGGGGCGCGGCCATGCGAAGTTCATCGGCCAGCCCGGCGCGAGCCTGCCGGTGATGCGTTACGCGATCACCCGGGAGGCGCTGGCGCTGCGCCACCTCGCCGCGCCCGAGCCGGTGGCCGCGCCCGCCGCCGCGAAGCCGCTGGTGCTCGTGGCCGCCTGCGCGCTGGTCGATATCGAGGGGCGGATCCTGCTCGCCCGCCGCCCGCCCGGCAAGAAGATGGCCGGGCTGTGGGAGTTTCCGGGCGGCAAGCTCGCACCCGGCGAAACCCCCGAACGGGCGCTGGTGCGGGAGATGGAGGAGGAACTCGGCATTTTGCTCCGCGAGGAGGATGTCGCCCCGTTCGCCTTCGCCTCGCACGCCTATGACCAGTTCCATCTGCTGATGCCGCTCTACCTCGCCCGCCGCTGGAGCGGCACGCCCGAGCCGCGCGAGGGCCAGGCGCTGGCCTGGGTGCCGCCGGACCGGCTCGACGAATATCCGATGCCGCCGGCCGACCGACCGCTGCTGCCGCTGCTGCGCGATTTTCTGTGATCCGGGAGACCGACATGCCCAGCAATCCCACCGCCGCCATCCTGATCATCGGCAACGAGATCCTCTCCGGCCGGACGCAGGACGTGAACACGAAATTCATCGCCGGCCGCCTGGCCGCGCTCGGCCACCGCCTGGAAGAGGTGCGGGTGGTGCCGGATGTCGCCGAGCGGATCATCCGCGCGGTCAATGAGCTGCGCGCCGCCTATGACAACGTGTTCACCACCGGCGGCATCGGGCCGACGCATGACGACATCACCAGCGAGTGCATCGCCGCCGCCTTCGGCGTGCCCTGGGAAAAGCACCAGGAAAGCTGGGACGCGCTGGAGCGGCATCTCGGCCGCGAGCAGTTCAACGAGGCGCGGCAGCGCATGGCGATGCTGCCGCGCGGCGCCGTGCCGATTCCCAACTCGGTCTCGATCGCGCCGGGGTTCTCCATCGGCAACGTGCATGTGATGGCCGGCGTGCCGCGGATCATGCAGGCGATGTTCGCGGGGCTGGAGACGGTGCTGGCGCGCGGCACGCCGATCGCGATGCGGGCGGTGCACGGGCTGCGGGTGAAGGAAGGCAGCATCGCCGCCGGGCTGTCGGCGATCCAGGCGCGGTATCCGCAGGTCGATGTCGGCAGCTATCCGTTCTACCGCGAGTCCGGCAGCGGGGTGGCCGTCGTCGTCAAGGGCACGGATGTCGAGGCGCTGGAGGCCGCGATCGGCGAGGCGGAGTCGCTGATCGCGGCGGAGGGCATCACGCCGGTCCGGGGCGAACCGCCGGTGTGATGCCCGGTGTGATCAGCGATCGTCGTCGCCGCCGAGCGGCAGGCTGAAGCCGAAGGACAGGCCTGCCGGGAAGGATGGCGCGTAGTAGGCCGGCGGCGGCGGCGCATAATAGGCTGGCGGCGGCGGCGCGTAATAGCGGGGCGGCGGCGGCGGCGCGTAATAGACCGGCGGGGGCGGCGCGTAATAGGCCGGCGGACCGGCGATGCCGATCGAAAAGCTCGGGCCGCCATCCCAGTCCGCGTGGGCGACGCCGGTCGCGGCGAAGGCGACACAGGCGGCCATCGCGCCGCCGACGATGATGCTGGTTCGCTTCATGTAGGCATCTCCTGATCGATGATCGCAATCTGGCAGGAGAATGCGGCGGAATTCGGCGATGGCGCTTTACCGCCGGATGAAATTGCGTTCATCCGGGAGGCTCAGCCCTGGCGCATGCCCACCGCCTCGATGAACAGCGCGACGATCAGCACCGCGAGCACGACGATCGAGATCGCCCAGCGCAGGGCGAGGTAGTTCCCCGGCACGATGTCGCGCCCGCGCCCGACCGTCTCTGCCACGATGGTGGCGAAGAAGCCGGCGATCAGGATCGCGATGGCAAGGCGCGGGGCCTGCGCCAGCGAGAGGACGAGCAGCGCCAGCCAGCCGACCAGCGCCGGCAGCACGCCGAACAGCAGGCGCTGGTTGTTCAGCCGCGCCTCGGGCACCACGCCGCCCGGCTCCAGCGCGAAGCCCCAGTGCACCGCGCCGAGAAAGGCGAGGAT
>JAJZFF010000594.1 GCA_021805485.1 Pseudomonadota bacterium | reverse complement strand
GATCCTGGTGAGCCCGACCCAGCCGTGGCTGAACACGCAGAACTTCCTGGCCAAGCTGGATGAGAATCTGAAGGCGGCGATGGCGGCCGGCTGAGACGATGGGGGGGCGGCGGGATGTTCCCGCCGCCCCTACGGTCCGGCCGGATAAGGGCCGAGAAAGCGATCTCCATTGAAGTGGATCAGATGCGACGGCGCGTCGGCCAGCCAGACTTCGGTTTCCCACGCGATCTTTCCGACATACCGGGCCATGACCGAGCGTGACGGGAATGCAGTGACATAGACCCGCCCCGGGGTGGAGGCGGCGAACAGCGCCATCAACTCCTGGTGGCGCTTGCCGTCCACCGGGCCGTGGCTGGTGGCAGCCTCGACCAGGATCAGCCAGTTTCGTTCTGGGTGGTGGAACACCGCGTCTGGCATTTTCCCATGGCGGTCGATCCGGACACCGAGACGGGCCAGCGCGTCACCGTCGAAATACCCCAGTTTGCTGCCGGCATCGCCGGCATAGAGCAGTCGCGCGCCGGGAACGAAGCGGGGCGCGAATTCCTCGATCACGGCCTTGATGAGAAGACTGTGCGCGCCGGGGCTGAGCCGGATGGTCAGGTTCGGAGCGATTTCGACCGGGATTTTCTGCTGCTCGCGGTCCCGGGCATAGCGTTGGGAAAGCCCCATCCGTCGGCGCTGATACGCGGCCAGTCGCGCCGGCCAGTGCCGCGAACCGAAGCCTTGCAGCAGCACGAGTGCCTCCGGGCTGACCTGATAGGCGGCATGGGGGCTGTTCACCGCGCGGTCGGGTTGGTCCGGGTTGTAGAGGGCAAGCCCCGCCTGTACGAACTGGTGCATGGTCTGGCGGCGGATCGTCTCGCGCGTGTTCGGAGCGTAGGCCTTGTCGTAGTGGCGGGCGATCCAGTCCATGATGGGGGTGATGCCGATCAGCCTGGCGGTCGCGGTGGACCATCGCCGCTCTGGTGCCATATCGAGGATGGCGAGCAGCACGAGGGCGGAGCGATCGTTGACCTGTGCGCCGGGAAAACCAAGCGCGGCGAGAATCCGGCGGGCCGATTCGACATGCGAATGGCTCATGCCATCGTCTGGACTTGACGGTCGATCGCGTCCTGGGGTGCGTCCCGGTGCGCTTTTGCCCATTCGCCGAGTTGCGTCAGGGCTTCGATGTCGGGGAAGCGCAGGGTTCGGAGGTCGGTGGCGTTGACCTGGGTGTGACCGTTGAATTGCCGGAAGTACCGATCGACCGCAGTGGTGCTGAGGTAGGCGACGAGGCCGCGCGCGATCGGCTCGGAGAGTGGGGTTCGGCGGCGGTGGAACACGTTGAGATGGTTCTCGAAGCCGAGCGCGGCACCGAGGACATCGCCCGGATCGACCACGGCGGCGACGATCCTCCGCTTTTCTTCCTTGGAGGAGAAGCGGCGCACCACCGCATAGAACCCATTCGGATACAGGTACTTGGCGGTAGCTTGGGTGTGCACGATCGCGTTTGGCTTCTTTATTCCGGCGATCGGCCAGCGGATACCGCCGGCGCTGAAATGGCTGGAATAGAGCAGCGGGACTGCGCCGGGCTCCGGCATTGGGCGAAGATTGTCGCGCAGCCGGAAATCGACCACCGGCCCGGTCGAGACGTCGATACCGAGATCGACGAGCCGGAACCGAAACGGGCCGGAGCCGTCGAATTGTTCGGCCAGGGCCTCGGTCGGGATATGGATGAAGCACCCGGGGTTGTGCAGGGGCAGGATCGTCCCGGCGGGGCAGGGGCGGGATTCGTAGTCGGCGAAGCTGTCGTCGGTGCTGGTGGAGACCGTGACCGGCCCCTGGTCGGCGCCGCGTTCGAGGCTGATGATGACGTTTTCCTGAAGCACGCCGTTGCGCCTGAACACCGCGTCGCGGGCCGTGAACAGATGCAGGTGGCGGATCGCGGCACGGCGCAGCATGAACGACCGGAACGGCTGGTAATAGGGACCGTTGCAGAAGCTGCGGGGGATAATGGCGACCAGACGCCCGCCCGGCGCCAGCAGTTCGAGCGCGAGGCCGACGAAACCGGAGTAGAGATTGACCGTCTCGAGTCCGACTGCCCGCAGGAGCGCCCGATGCTGGGAGCCGTTTCCGATCTTTCGATACGGCGGATTGAGGATCGCGTGGGTGTAGCGCGGCCCCTGACCGAGGCGTGCCATGCGGGCGGCGGCCTGGACGAAATCCTCCATGAGCACCTGTGGCGCGCTGCCCGCCTGGTCTGCAAGCCGGTGCAGCGTGGTTTGCAGCCGCGCGGCAATCGCGGGGTCGCATTCATAGGCATGGGCCTCGATCGGGCTGCCTGTCCAGCGGGCGATGAAGGCGGCGGTCAGGCTGCCTTCGCCGGCGCCGGCGTCGAGCAGGCGCACGCGCCCCGGCATCGGCCCATCGAACAGGCCGGCCATGAAGGCGGCGATGGGCTCGGGGGTCATGAACTGGCCGAGCTGGGCTTGCCGAGATTGCGGCGGGGCCGGGCGTCGAGCAGCGGGCGATGCGTCTGTGGCGCGCAATTCGAGAGGAGCCGGCATGGCCGACGAAGCGGGCGATCCGGGGTGGGAAACCGGGGGGCGCGGGGCTTCGGATCGTGGGAGGCGACTCGCCGACATGGTCTGTTTGTACCATGCCGCGGGATGGCCGGGCCAGGGACGCCGTCCGCGCAGATCAGATCGTGCCGACGGTCCTGATCCGGGCGCGGGGGAAAATCTCGGTCTGCGCCAGCACCGGCGTGTTCGGCCGGATGCGGTCCACGATCGCGCGCACATGCTGGCGGATCGCCGCCCCGGTCAGC
>JAJZFF010000191.1 GCA_021805485.1 Pseudomonadota bacterium | reverse complement strand
CGGGACACTAGCCGGCGAGGGCCTGGGCGCGGACGAGGCGGGCGAAGGCGCCATCGCCGGCGATGAGGTCTTCATGCGTGCCGGACTCGACCACCGCGCCATCCGCCATCACCACGATGCGGTCGGCGTCGCGCACGGTGGCGAGGCGGTGGGCGACGACGATGGTGGTGCGGCCGCGGCGCAGTCGGGCGAGCGCTTGCTGCACGGCGGCCTCGCTCTCGGCATCGAGCGCGCTGGTCGCCTCGTCGAGGAGCAGGATCCGCGGGTCGCGCAGCAGGGCGCGGGCCAGGGCCACGCGCTGGCGCTGGCCGCCCGACAGGCGCTGGCCGTTGACGCCGACGCGGGTTTCGAATCCTTCGGGAAGGTCCGCGATGAAGCCGGCCGCCGCCGCCTCGGCCGCGGCGCGGATTTCGTCGATCGAGGCGCCCCTGCGGCCCATCGCGATATTGGCGGCGATCGTGTCGTCGAACAGCAGGGCATCCTGGCCGACATAGGCGATCGCGCCGCGCAGGGAGTCGAGGGAGACGGCGGAAATGTCGGCCCCGTCGATCAGGATGGCGCCGCGATCGGCCTCGTAGAGCCGGGGCAACAGGGCAAGCGCCGTCGACTTGCCGGCGCCGGACGCGCCGACCAGGGCAAGGGTGCGGCCGGGTTCGGCGACGAAGGAGAGATCGCGCAGGCCGGGCCGGCCATCCGGATAGGCGAAGCCGACATGGCGGAACTCGACGCGGCCGGGACCGGGCGGCAGTTCGACCGCATCGGGCCGGTCGGCCACGACCGAGGGTTCGTCGATGACATGGAACACGCGTTCGAGCCCGGCCATGCCTTCCTGCACCGCGGCGTTCATCGTGCCGAGGGCGCGCAGCGGGCGGGAGGCGATCAGCAGGGCGGCGACGAAGCCGGTGAAATTGCCGATGCCCGAGGCGCCCGCCGCGTGCCGCCAGCCGGCGAACCCGATGACGAGGGCGATGGCGAGGCCGCCGAGGACTTCGAGCACCGGGTCGAGCGCGGCGCGGCCGCGGATCATGCGCATCAGGGCGCGGTAGAGATGCTCGAAGGCGCGCTCCGCCCGGCGGCGCTCGTCTTCCTCGAGGCCATAGGCGCGGACGGTGCGGGCCTGGGCGAAGCTTTCGTTGAGCAGGGCGGCGGTTTCGCCCATCCGCTCCTGCATGCCCCCCGAGGCGCGGCGGATGCGGCGGCCGATCTTCTGGATCGGCAGGCCGGCGAGCGGATACAGCAGGGCGGCGATGAGGCTGAGTTCCCAGTCGATCCACAGCATGGTGCCGACCAGGCCGATCAGCGTGAAGAAATCGGCGATGCCGTTCACGGCGCGGCTCATCGCCTCGCGGATCACGGTGGCGTCGGTGGTGAAGCGGGCGGCGAGCGCCGCGGGAGCCTCGCGGTCGATCCGCGCGAGTTCGGCGCCGGTCAGATGATCGAACATCGAGACCTGCAGGCGGCGGATGGTGCCGAGCACGACCTGCTGGGTGAGCAGGGTCTGGGCATACTGGGCGAGCGCCTTGACCAAGGTGACGGCGAGCACGATCAGCGGCACCTGGTAGAGGATGCGCGGGTCGCGCCGGGCGAACATGGTGAAGGCGCGGTCGATCAGCGCGGGGTAGAGCGCCGTGGTGCCCGACATGATCAGCGTGGCGACGATGATGAGCGCGACGCGACCGCGATAGGCGCTGACATGTTGCCGCCACAGCCGCCGCGCGAGCGCGATGCTGCTGCCGGTTTCCATCATGGGAGATCCATTTCCGCTTGCGATGCCCCGTTACTGGCGCGCCGCCGGGTTCGCGTCAATCGCCGGGCCGGCGGGCGGCGGCGCGTGATGGCCGCTGACATCGTCGCCGGCGGCGGGCGAGAGCCTGGCGCAGACCGGCACCGAGAGTCCGCCGATCGCGCTGACGATGAGGAAGGCCCAGCCGTAATCGGCGATCGAGGGCTCGGCGTGGCCGGCGAAGATCGTGGTGAATTCCAGCGCGCCGGCGGCGACCGAGATGCCGAGGGTGAGGGTGATCTGCTGGAAGGTGGCGTAGAAGCTGGTGGCGGCGCTCATGCGGCTGCGCGGCACGTCGGCATAGGCGATGGTGTTGAGGGCGGTGAACTGGAGGGAGCGGAACACGCCGCCGACCAGCAGCACGGCATCGAGCGCGAGTTCGGGCCAGCCGGGGCGGAAGGCGGCGCAGGCGGCGGTGAAGACCACGGCGAGGCCGCCGAACAGCATCATCGCCACGCGGAAGCCGAGGCGGCGGAGGATGGGCTCGGCGAGCGGCTTCATCGCCAGCGCGCCGACCGCCGCGGCGAAGGTGATGGTGCCGGATTTCGCCGCCGAATCGCCGAAGCCGAGCTGGAGCATCAGCGGCAGCAGGAAGGGCATCGCGCCGGCGAGGACGCGGAAGAAGCTGCCGGCGATGGTGGAATTGGCGAAGGTGTCGATCCGCATCAGCGTGAGATCGAGGATCGGGTGCGGGTGGCGGCGGGCATGGCGCCAGTAGGCGAGCGAGGCGACGGCGCCGGCGGCGAAGCAGCCGAGGCTCCAGCCGAGCGGGATGAGTCCGCGGCCGATCGTCTCGAAGCCGGACATCAGCAACGCCATGGCGAGGCCGCTCCAGACGAGGCCGGCAATGTCGAGCCGGCCGGCGTGCTCGGCGTCCTTCACCTCGCGGACGTGAAGGGTGACGGCGACGATGCCGATCAGGCCGATGGGAACGTTGATGTCGAAGGTCCAGCGCCAGGAGAGATAGGTGACGATGAAGCCGCCGAGCGGCGGGCCGATGATCGGGCCGAGCAGCGCCGGCATGGT
>JAJZFF010000287.1 GCA_021805485.1 Pseudomonadota bacterium | reverse complement strand
TCATCGACCTTCGAACGGGGCGGGTGGTCAAGGTCGAGGCGTTGGCACGGCTGGAACTTCCGGGCGGGCAGTTGATCAGCCCGGGCCAGTTCCTGCCGATCCTGAGCCAGCAGGATCTCGACAGGCTCTTCATCGAGGGCATGCATATGGCGATGAAGGCGGTTCGAGGGTATCGCCGCCTCGGTATCATGGTCGATCTTTCGGTGAACCTGCCGCCGACGTCTCTCCGTAATCCCGATTGTTTGGGATGGATCCAGGCGGCGCTGGAGACGCATGATTTCGATCCGAAAGATCTGACGCTCGAACTGCTGGAAGACCAGGAAATCGGCGGTGGCGATGCGGGCCTCCGGGCGATCGAAGCTCTGCATCGCGCAGGGGTGCAACTTGCGCTCGATGATCTGGGAGCGGGCTACGGCAGTCTGATGCGGCTTCGGAACCTCCCTTTTGACATGGTGAAGGTCGATCAAGGCCTGGTCCGGGGCATTTCCGAGAATGACGATCGTTCCATGAAGCTGGTCGAGGCGCTGGTCGAACTTGCGCGGCGGCTTGATATTCCGGTGACGGTCGAAGGGTTGGAAACGTTAGCGCTCATCGACATGGCTCGCCGCTTTGGCGCCGAGTTCGGCCAGGGTTACGGCATCGCTCGTCCCATGCGGGCGGTGGAAATACCGGAATGGATCACAGGGTTTCGTCTGCCTACCGAAACCAGGCCGGCCGCGCCGTCATATATCGCATTGTATTGAGGTCTCGATGTCGCTGACCAGAGTGGCCCCCCGGCGGCGTATAAGCCGACCCCTTGATGGACCAGTGTCTTTCCCAGTCCCGGCATCGCGACGATTGCCAATCCTTCATGTCATTGTGAGCCATTTGCGCTTGCCGAAAGCCGCCTGCCGCGCCACCTTAGCACTATGACGCAGCACCATGCTCCGACCATCGACATGACGATTTCCGGTGAATTCCGTGATCCGCCCGGGCGGTATCCATCGTTGGCGGTCATCGCACTCCGCGTTGCGGCGTTCGGCTTGATGCTGGGCTTTGCGGCGATCGTGTTCTGGCTGGCGGTGTTCACACTACCGCTGCTCTTCGTGTTTGGGGTGGGCGCCTACCTTTATGTGCGCTTCCAGATGGCGCGCGGAAAGTTTTCCGCAGGGCCGAGTGTCCTCCGCGTCTTCCGTTTTTAATCGGCTGCTTTTAATCGGCTACCGTGAACTGAAGGGGCCGGTCGCGCCGGCCCCATGGCCATCAGTCACTCGGCGATGAGGTTGCCGGAGCCTCCGAATTCCGCGGGAAAATCAGCAAATTTTGGCAGGCCGTCGCGAATCGGGAGCACGGTTTCGCTGTAGTTCACATGCAGCGCCGGTTTGTGCTCGAGCGTCGGAATCGTTGCCGAAAACACATCGACCAGACCGAGAGGCGGATGGTCTGCCATGATGTGGCCGCCGCACAGCTTGCAGAATTTGCGTTCGCTCATCGGTGTCTTGGCGAAGGTGGCAATGTTCTCCTCGCCCTTCGTGACCGTAACGGCTTCAGGCTTCCAGAGGCTGAACGCGTTGACCGGCCCGCCGGACCATGAGCGGCAGGAGCGGCAATGGCAGATGCCCATGCCTTCCGGCTCCCCGCTGACCTCGATTTCGACGGCACCGCAGAAACAGGCCCCCTTATGGATCGTCATATTCGGATGTCTCCTCAAATTGCGGCCTGATGGTGCCGCACGCTACGCTGATCGGCAAGAGTGCTGACAGGATCGTCCGGGCATGCATGATGGGCCCGGCCGGAGATTCACGCCCGGCAGCAAGGAACGCGTAGGGGAGGATGAGATGACGGAACCGCGCTGGCGCCATCGGCCGGAAGGATCGAACTGGGGCGATTTCGGACCTGACGATCAACGGGGACGGCTAAACCTTGTCACCCGGGAAAAGGTTCTCCAGGGAATGGCGGAGGTCCGGGAGGGGCTCGTGTTCTGCCTCAGCCTGCCGCTCGATTTTCCCGGCGGCAATCTGCTGAACGAACGGCGCCATCCGCCGGTCCTGCGCCCGACGCTGCGGGGCGATCGTCCCAATTTCAACTGCACGCTCACCGGCGCCGAAAGCGCGCGCACCGACGTGTTCAACGACGATCTCGCGATTCTCTACCTGCAATACTCGACACAATGGGACGCGCTCAGCCATGTCGGCGGCCTGTTCGACGTCGATGGCGACGGCGTGGCCGAGAAGGTCTTCTATAACGGCTTCCGCGCCGGCGAAGACATCGTCGGCCCGACGGAGACCCGGGATGCCGGCGTGCAGGCAGACATGGCGTTGCACAGCACGTCCCATGCCGGCGCCCTGGGCATCGAGCGGATGGCGGCGCACGGGGTGCAGGGCAGGGGCGTGATGATCGACCTGCGCGCCCATTACGGCGATGCCCGCGTTCTGGTCGGATATGATGCGTTGATGCGGGTGGTCGATGCCGACCGGATCGCGATCGAGCCCGGCGACATGGTGTGCCTCCATACCGGCTTTGCCCAGCGAGTGCTCGAGATGGACCGCTCGCCCGACCGGGCCGTGCTGCACGAAAGCTGCGCCGTGCTCGATGGGCGTGACGAACGGCTTCTGCAATGGATCAGCGACAGTGGCCTCGCGGTCCTGATCGCCGACAATTACGCGGTCGAGGCCTTCCCGGCCTCGGAAGCCCGGCATGAATGCTGCTCGATCCTGCCGCTGCACGAGCACTGCCTGTTCAAGAACGGCATCCATCTCGGCGAGTTGTGGCACCTGACGCCGCTGGCCACCTGGCTGCGCGAGCATGACCGGACACGCTTTCTGCTGACGG
>JAJZFF010000446.1 GCA_021805485.1 Pseudomonadota bacterium | reverse complement strand
TTTTTACTGCGTGAGCCCGGGTTTTACTGCGTGAGCCCGGCGAGGCGCTCGGCGCAGGCGAGGAAGCTGGCGCCTTCCTCCCCCGCCGGCGGCAGCGCGAGCGCGGGCAGGTCGCGCACATGGCCGCTCGCGCTCAACGTGCCGCCGGCGAGCAGCGTTCGCGTCTCGGCCAGCGTCGTCTCGTTCAGCGGCAATTCGGTATCGACGACGCGCGGCGCCTCGAGCGCCGCCGGGATCGTCCAGCCGCCGCCGCCGCCGGCAAAATGCAGCGCCGCGGCCAGCCCCGGCGGACGCGGCGCCAGCGGATGCGCGGTGTTGGAGAAGGCAAAGCTCATGCCGCCGCCACGCTCGGCGATGAGGGTCAGGGCGGCGGGATTGTCGTCATCCTCGGGGAACGCGGCGCGTGCGGTGCAGCGCTCCGTCGTCGTCGCGAAGTTCCAGACCGCGGCGAGGGTGTGCGCCGGGTTGGCGGCCGGCGGCGCGGGCGTGGCACAAGCCGCGAGCAGAAGGAGCAAACCGGCGGGCGGGAGGGCGCGAACAACGGGCATGGAAAATCCCTGGAGAAATATCCTCGATCAACGGCCGGCGGCGAGCAGGCTGAGCACGGTGCAGGTCGCGAGCGCCGCGACCGCACCATAAATATCTCCGGTGTAGCCGCCAAGCCGCCGCGACGCGATCCCGGCGACGACGAGGAGGGCGAGTGCTGCGGCGAGGGCGACGCCGAGCGCGCGGCCCGGCCCGAGCAGCGCGAGCGCCAAAACAGCGGCGAGCGCGACCCCGACGGAACTCGCCCCCGGCGGCAGCCGGCCGAGCCCGGCGCCGAGCCCGTCCCGCCGCGCCGGGGCGAGCAGAAACGAAACCCCGATCATCGCCGCCCGCGAGGCTGCCCCGGCGACCACCAGCGCGACCACAACCGCGCCCGCCCGCCCGATCGCCGCGATCGCCGTGGCGCGAAGGCCGAGCGCGAGGATCAGCGCCAGCGCGCCATAGGCGCCGATCCTCGAATCGCGGAGAATCTCCAGCCGGCGCTCGCGGCTCGCCTCCGCCCCCAGCGCATCGGCGCTATCGGCGAGCCCGTCCTCATGCAGCCCGCCCGAGACCCCGATCTCCACCGCGAGCGCCCAGAACGCGGCGACCCAGGGCGGCAGATGGAGGGCGACGGCGAGCGCGTAGGCGAGGCCGCCGACCCCCCCGAGCAAGGCCCCGACCAGCGGAAACGCCCAGGCGATGCGCGGCGTCACATCCCCGCCCCCGGCCGGAATCCGCGACAGCATGGCGAGCGCCGTCCGGAAATCGCCAACCAGTTCAGGTCTTGTTGGCAACGCCGGCCTCGGCGAAGGTCGCCATGCCGGCATGGCAGGCGCAAGCGGCGCGGAGCAGCGGCACCGCGAGCGCCGCGCCCGAGCCCTCGCCGAGCCGCATGCCGAAATCGAGCAACGGCCGCTTGTCCAGCGCCTCGACCAGCAGCCGATGCCCGGCCTCGGCGGAAGCGTGGGCGATGAGCGCGTGATCGAGGGCGCGCGGGTTGAGGCGGGCGAGCGGGGCCGCGGCGGCGGTGCAGACGAAGCCATCGAGCAGCACCGGAACGCCCAGCCGCCGCGCCGCCAGCGCCGCCCCGAGAATGGCCGCGAGTTCCCGCCCGCCGACCAGCCGCGCCGCCGCCAGCGGATCGGCGAGATCGCCGGCGTGGCGGGCGAGCGCGGCATCGATCACCGCGCTCTTGCGGGCAACCCCCGCCGCGTCCACCCCGGCGCCGCGCCCGGCCCAGCGCGCGCCGCCGCCGCCGAACAGTGCCGCGGCAATCGCGGCGGCGGCGGTGGTATTGCCGATGCCCATCTCGCCGAGACAGATCAGATCCGCCTCCGGCGCGACCGCCGCCATCCCGGCGGCGACGGCGGCGAGGAAATCCGCCTCGTCCATCGCCGGCGCGTGCATGAAATTCGCCGTCGGCGTCTCGAGCGCGAGCGGAAAGACGCGGAGTTCGGCGCCGGCAATTTCGGCCAATTGATTGATGGCGGCGCCATGGGCGGCAAAATTCGCCACCATCTGCGCCGTCACCGCCGCCGGATAGGCGGCGACCCCTTCGGCGACGACGCCGTGATTGCCGGCGAAAATCAGGATCTCGACGCGCTCCATGCGCGGGATGGCGCGGCCTTGCCAGCGCGCGAGCCAGCAGGCGATCTCCTCCAGCCGCCCGAGACTGCCCGCCGGCTTGGTCAAAATCTCCTGGCGCGCGCGCGCCTCGGCCTCGGTGGCGTCGTTGCCGGGACGGAGATCGCCGATGCTGGCGCGAAGGGCTGCGATGCTGTCGGGTGGGGTGCTGTCGGGTGTGGTCATGGGGCCTCCTCTTGGGCGATGACGTGAAAAAATCCGCCGCTGACCCGCCCCCGCCGGCCACCGGCCGGGCCGAGTTTCTGCCCACGCGCGTCAAACAGCGCGGCGAGCGGCGGATCGCCGCCGGGGTCGATGACGCTGGCGTAGTGGAATTCATGCCCGCGCAGCCACTGCCCGGCCGCGCCGAGCGGGCCGGGGGCGGCGAGTGCGGCGCGGCGATAGCCGAGCGTCAGGCGCCGGCGGGCAAAGCTCGTTCCGTGTCCGAGCAGGCCGAGCATGGGATGGCGCCCCCCGTCCCGGTCCTCGAGATACGTCCCGAGCACCATATAGCCGCCGCACTCGCCATGCACCGGATGATCGGCGGCGAGGCGCACTATCCCGGCGCGGAACCGCGCCGCGGCGGCGAGGGTGCCGGCATGGAGTTCGGGATAGCCGCCGGGGAGCCAGCAGGCATCGGCGCTGGCCGGCGGCGCCTCGT
>JAJZFF010000035.1 GCA_021805485.1 Pseudomonadota bacterium | reverse complement strand
CCGGAGGTTCCACTTGGCGCCGGCAAGGCCGATCCTCGACGGATCGAGCACGAAGCGGACCGTGCTCTGCACCGCGCCCGCGCGCGGCGCGTAGGCCATGGTCACGCCGGTCACCGCGCCGACCGTCGCACCCTCCAGCGTCACCGGCGCGCCGACCGTGAGGCCCTGTGGCCCGCCCGCCAGCACCGTTCGGTAGGCAACCTCATGCGGGCCCGGCGCGTTGCGCGCCTTTGCGGCGCTGGGGTAGAGCCGGAAACGGGCGCCGGTCTCGGCCGGGTGGCCGCCAGGCGGTGTCGTTACCCCCAGCGCGCCGGAGACGAGCGCGGGCACGGACTGCATCGCGAGGTGCGGTCCGCCGCCGGAGGTCGTCACCCGCACGCCGCCGGCGTTCCAGAAGCGGCTTCGGGTGGTGATCAGGTGCTGGTAGCGCCGGTTGATGAAGGCGCCGATGGCAAAGCTGCGGCCCTTCGGCCCGAGCGAGATCTTCCGCACGGTTCCGATCCGGAATCCCTTGTAGAAGATGCCCGCGCCGGTCGAGATGTTGCCCTTCTTCGCCGCCGTGAGCATGACCGTCAGTCCGGTCTTGGCGGGATTGACGGCGGGCGCGCGGTCGAGGCCGGCCGCATGGTGCCGGGTTGGCCCGTTCCGTGGCGCCACCGCGATGTGCGGACCCGCGATCACCGATTTGAGCGATGCGAGATTGGCGAAACTGACATGCCGCCCGGCGATCCAGTATTCGGTGCCGCGCCCCAGATGCCCGTCCATGTCGGGATCGAGGCGCAGGCCCACCTTCATGGCGGCGAGCGAGGCATCGAGATGCACGCTGACCACATGGCCGACCGTGGCGCCGCGATAGGTCACGTCGGTGCCGCCCGGCTTGATGCCGCCGACGGTCGGGAAGGTGACGACGACTTCCGGACCGCGCTTCGCCAGTGCGGCGAATCCCAGCCAGGCGACGATCAGTGCCGCGGCAACCGGAACCGCCCAGATCAACCCCGGCCAGCGTGTGCCACGGAAACGGGCTTCCGGCGCGCGCGGATCAGCCATGGGCCGCCTCCTGCGCCGCGATCCAGATGCGGCGCGGATCGAGCGCCCGCGAGGCCAGCATGGTCAGCACCACGACGGCGAGAAAGGCCGGCAGCCCATCGGCGACATCGATGCTCAGCAGGCCGGAGAGGTGCAGCAGCGGCAGAAACACGGCGACGGTGAAGACATCGATATGCGACCATCGGCCGATCTCGACGATGAGGCGGTAGGCATGCCCCTTGAGCCGCAGCCGCCTCGTGGAATGGCGCTGCGAGGACAGGATGATCCAGGCGATTCCGAACAGCTTGATAAGGGGAATGGCGACGCTGGCGGTGAAGATGATGAGGCCGAGCGGCCACAGCCCGGCCTGGAACAGCTCCATGACGCCGGAGAGGATCGAGTGTGCATGCGCGGTGCCGGCGCGGATGTCGATTTCCATCGGGTAGAGATAGGCGATCGGGTAGAAGATGAAGCCGGCCAGGGTGAGGGCGAGGGCCTGCGCCGTGGCGTGGGGGCGCTGGCGCCAGAGCGTCGCGCGGCAGCGCGGGCAGCGCGAACCCGCATCGGCCGCGGCGGCGACGTGGCCGCACGCCGCGCAGGCGATGGCCTCGCGCCCGGCATGGCTGGATTCCGGCCCGATGGACCGCCAGATCGCCCGGCGCTCGAGCGTTGCCCGGGTGATCATGGTCATGAAGGCGGCGGCGATCACGCAGGCGCCGCCGGCGCCGATCCGCACCGGCAGGAAGGGCGCGACGCGCGAATAGCCGATGATGCAGCCGATCAGGAAGACGTCGATGGTCGCCCATTCGTCGAGAAGCTCGGCGATGCGGAAGGCCGGGCCGAGCCATTCCGCCCGGCGCCCGGCGCGCAGCATCGCCAGCACCGCCGCGAGCAGGCCGAAGCGCGCCAGCGGCAGCGCGACCAGTTCCGCGGCCAGCACGATGCCGGCCACCGGCCAGCCCTGATGCCAGAGCCCGGCGATGCCGGCGGTGATCGTGCTGCGGTTGGCCACGCCGAGCAGCGAGACGCGCATCAGCGGCAGCAGAATGGCCGGCGGCAGCAGGACCAGCGTCGCCACCGCGCAGGCGAGGGCGGAATCGATGCCGCGGCCCGACATGCGTTCGAGCGGCGCATCGCACTGGCGGCAATGGATGACGCCGGGTCCTGAACGCTCCGGCAGGCGCTGCACGAGGCCGCACCAGGCGCAACCGATGATCCCATGGGGCGGATCGCGCACGGCATCCGGCGTTCCGAACAGGAAGGACGCCAGACTCATGCGCGCCACCGATGGTGGAGGCGGCAGGCAGTCATCGACTGTCAGATAAGGATGCGGCGGCGGCGGCGCAGCCGGAACGGCTCCGAATCGGCCGAACTCACGCGACAGTGATTGACGGTCTCAGGGGCGGCGGGCGATCGCGAGGCCGAGGGCGGCGCCGCAGAGCAGCCCGCCGCCGATGCGGTTCGACCTGCGTCCGACGCCGGCAAGACGGCGGCCCAGCGCGCCGCCGAGCAGCACCCAGAGACTGTCGATCCCGAGCGCGATGCCGAGAAAACCGCCGGCGAGCGCGGCGACTTGCGGTGAGGCGGGGCGCGCGGGATCGATGAACTGGGGAAACAGCGCGCCGTAGAAGAACAGCGTCTTCGGATTGGTGAGCGAGACCACGAAGCCGCGCATCCAGATGGCGCGACGGCCGGGCGGGTCGGCTCGCGGCGCCGTGGCATCGGGCGGCGGGCGCCGCCAGGTGGTGATCCCGATCCAGAGCAGATACGCGACCCCGGCCCAGCGC
>JAJZFF010000267.1 GCA_021805485.1 Pseudomonadota bacterium | reverse complement strand
CACCGCCGGCGCGAGCGCGGCCACCGCCTCCTCGAGGTCATAGGCCTTGCAGCTCAGCAGCACGAGGTCGAACGCGGGTCCCAGCCGGTCGGCGGTGACGAGCTTCGGCGCCGGTTCGTGGAAATCTCCCTTCGCGCTGCGGATCGCGAGGCCGGTCTCCGCCAGTGCCGCGGCCCGCGCCGGGCGGACGAGAAACGTCACATCCGCCCCCGCCTCGATCAGCCGCCCGCCGAAATATCCGCCGATGCTTCCGGCGCCGACAACGAGAATGCGCATGATGCTGCTCCTCAGCGCTGCATGATGATGAGGGTCGAGGTGGCCGAGGCGTACAGCCGGCCGCTCGCATCGGTCAGTCTCGCCTCCGAGAAGCCGGCGCGGCGGCCGAGCGAGATCACCGTGCCGACCGCCCGCACCGTGCCGGTCTCCGCCGTCATCGCGCGGTGGTAGGACACCTTGAGTTCCAGCGTCGAATAGGCCTGCTCGGCGGTGAGCATGGTATGGACCGCGCAGCCGCAGGCGGAGTCGAGCAACGTCGCGGCATAGCCGCCATGCACCGTGCCGAGCGGATTATACACCTCGCGCCCCGGCGTGCCCTCGAACACCACCCGCCCCTCGCCGATCTCGACCAGGTGGAACCCGAGCGTCCGCCCCATCGCGAGCGTGACGTCCGACTCCATGAGGGCGCGAAGCTGGTCGATGCCGGGAAGCGGCGGTGTCGTATCGGGCATGGGCGGTCCTGTCTTCGGCGGGCAGCGCCATGCCTACCCCGCGCTGCCGCATGCGGCAATCCCGCGCGGCTTACCCGTCGGCCTCGCCCGCCGGCTTCTTGACCAGCCCGAGCATCACCGCCGTCACCATCGATCCGGCGACGATGGCGACCACATAGAGCCCGAGATGCGTCACCGCGTTCGGGATCGGCAGCACGAATACCCCGCCATGCGGCACGCGGAGCTTCACATCGGCCACCATGGAAATCGCCCCGGCGATCGCCGATCCGGTCATGGTGCAGGGAATGACCCGGAACGGATCCTCGGCCGCGTAGGGAATCGCCCCCTCGGTGATGAAGGAAAGGCCCAGCACGCCGGTCGACAGTCCCGACTCACGTTCGAGCGTGTTGAACCGGCTGGCGAACAGCCGGGTCGCCAGCGCGATGCCGAGCGGCGGCGTCATCCCCGCCGCCATCACCGCGGCCATCGGCGTGTAGACCTGCGCCGACAGCAGGCCGACCGAGAACGTATAGGCCGCCTTGTTCACGGGCCCGCCCATGTCGAACGCCATCATCGCGCCAAGAAGCAGGCCGAGCGCCAACGCGCTCGATCCCTGCATCGAGCGCAGGACATGCGTCATCAGGTGGAGCAATTCGGCCACCGGACGGCCGATGACGTAGATCATCAGCAGCCCGGTGAAGAGCGTGCCGAGCACCGGCAGCAGCAGCACCGGTTTCAGCCCCTGCAGGCCGCGCGGCAGGCGCAGAATCTCGTTCAGCCAGCGCGTCGCATAGCCGCCGATGAAGCCGGCCAGGATCGCGCCGAGAAACCCCGCCCCGGTCAGCGAGGCGAGCAGCCCGCCAATCATCCCCGGCGCGAGGCCCGGACGGTCGGCGATCGAATAGGCGATGTAACCGCCGAGCACCGGCACGAACAGCGTGAAGGCCGATTTCGCACCGATCTCGAACAAGGCGCCGGCGAAACTGTGCGCCTGAGCGGCATCGGTCGCATGAATGCCGCCGAAGGCGAAGGCCAGCGCGATCAGCAGCCCGCCCGCGGTGACGAACGGAATCATGAACGACACGCCCGTCATCAGGTGCTTGTAGGGCCCGGTCCTCGGCTTCCGCGCGCCGGTGCGGGCCGCCGGCCGAGCCGTGCCACCCTGCAATTCCGCCTCGTCCAGCGCGCGGGCGATCAGCGCCTTGCCGTCGTTGATCGCCGGCTTGGTGCCGCTCTGGAACACGCGCTTGCCGCCGAACCGCCCGAGATCGACCTGCCGATCGGCGGCGATCAGAACGATATCCGCCGCCGCGATCTCGTCTTCCGTCAATGGCGTTCCCGCCCCGACCGACCCCTGGGTCTCGACGCGGATCTCGTGGCCGAGCGCCTTCGCCGCCTGCAACAGCCCCTCGGCCGCCATGAACGTATGGGCGATGCCGGTCGGACAGGAGGTGATCGCGACGATCCTCCGCCCGCCGGGCGGCGTCGTCCCCGCCGCGCGGCCGAGCACGGCGGCGGCATCCGCCAGCACGTCGGCCAGCGTCGCGCGGATCGTTGCCTTTCCGGCGAAGCGCGGATCGCCCGCTTCACTCCCGCCGACCTCTATCGCTACCCCCGCCACAGCGATCCGGCTCGCGGCGAGCGGATCGAGCACACCCTCGCCGGTCCGCACCTCGATCTCGATATCGTGTCCCGCCTCCCGCGCCGCCCGGCGCAGCGCCTCGGCCGCGAGGACGCGGGTGACGGTGCCCTCCCCGCCGGCGATGATCGCGACGATGTCGCTCATGCTGCGTTCACTCCCTCGTATTGAATGATCACCGCGCCGGCCAGCGCCTCGACCACGGCGCGCTCCGGCAGGTTCGCCCCCGGTGCGCGCAGCTTGGCGGCGGCAAAGGCCGTCCCCAGCCGGGCGATCCCTTCGATCCCCTCGCCCGCGTGAATTCCGGCGATGATCCCGGCGACCATCGCATCCCCGGCGCCGACGGTGCTGGCGGCCCGCATCGGCGGCAGTGCCGCGTGCAGGCAGTCCTCGCCGGTGACGAACAGCGCTCCCTCGGCACCGAGCGAGACAGCGACCAGCGCCACCCCTCGCCCGAGCAGCCCGCGCGCCGCATCGCGCACCGTTACCGCATCCGGCAGGCGCCGCCCGGCCAGCGCCTCGAGCTCGGCGCGGTTCGGCTTGATGCACCAGGGCGGCGTGCCGCCCGCCAGCGCGCGGGCGAGTGGCGGGCCGGAACTGTCCAGCAGCACGCGCGCGCCGCGCGCCGCGAGGGAAGCGGTCAACTCGGCGTAAAGCCCCTCGTCGACCCCCGCCGGCAGGCTGCCGGCGAGAAGCACGACCGATCCCGGCGCCGCGAGACCGAGCAGCCGTTCCCTGACCGCGCGCACCGATTCCGCCGTCACCTCAAGCCCCGGCAGGTTGATGTCGGTGGTCTCGCCTGCATGCGCGAGCTTGACGTTGGTGCGCGTCTCGCCCGGCACGCGAAGGCATTCGTCGCGGATCGCCTTCGACGCGAACAGCCGGGCGAACGGCGCCTCGTTGGCGCGGCCGAGCAGCCCGGCGGCGATGACCGGAATCCCGCCCCAGTCGGCCAGGCAGCTCGCGACATTCACGCCCTTGCCCCCGGCATGGAAGGCAACCGACCGCGCCCGGTGGACCGTGCCGGGGGACAGCCGGTCGAGCAGGATCGTCTCGTCGATCGCCGGGTTCAGCGTCAGCGTGATCACCGGGCTCATCGCTGCGCTCCCGCATCCAGCGCGCGCACCTCGTCCGCCGTCGCGGCATCGAGCGCGCGCGCCGCCAGCGCCCGCAGCTCGTCGAAGCGCGAGTCCCGCAATCGCGCCTTGACGGCAGCGATGTCGCGCGGCGTCATCGACAGCTCGTTCACCCCGAGTCCAGCGAGCAGCGCCGCACCGAACGGATCACCTGCAATGCCGCCGCACACGCCGACCCAGCGACCGTGCTTCGCCGCCCCCGCCACCGTCTGCGCGATCAGGCGCAGCACGGCGGGATGCAGGCTGTCCGCCTCGGCGGCGAGCTCGGGGTTCTGCCGGTCGATTGCGAGCGCGTACTGCGTCAGGTCGTTGGTGCCGATCGAAAGGAAATCGCACTGTGCGGCGAGCCGGTCCGCCGCGACCGCCGCCGCGGGCACCTCGATCATGATCCCCACCGGCAGCACCGGCGCGCCAAGCTCGGCGCGGATCCGCTCACAGGCGGCGCGAAGCCGGACGATCTCGCTCGCCGACGTCACCATCGGGAACATGACGGACACATCCCCGCCCGCCATCGCCGCGCGATAGATCGCCCGCAGCTGCGGCTCCAGAAGGTCAGTCCGGCGTAGCAGCAGCCGCGCCCCGCGCACGCCGAGAAAGGGGTTCTCCTCGCGCGGCAGGCCGAGATGCGCCACCTGCTTGTCGCCGCCGATATCGAGCGCGCGGATGATCAGGGGCCGTCCTTCCAACGCCGCGATCATCGCGCGGTAGACCGCCTCCTGCTCGTCCTCGTCCGGCGTCGCGCCGCGTTCGAGGAACAGGAACTCGGTGCGCATCAGCCCGACGCCCTCGCCGCCGGCCTCGAGGGCTGTCCGCACCTGGTCGGGCCGGTTGACATTGGCGGCAATCTCGATGCGGTGCCCATCCCGCGTCACCGCCGGCGCGCCGCGCTGCTGCGCCGCCTCCGCCTGCCGGGCGCGCATCGCCTCGCGCCAGGCGATCGCCGAGGCAATCGCCGGCTCCGGCGGATCGAGATAAAGCCGCCCCGCCGCGCCATCGAGAATCGCCATCTGGCCGGAGGCTGCTGCCAGCAGCGCGCCGCCGCCGGCAACCAGCGCCGGCAGGCCGAGCGTGCGGGCGAGGATGGCGGTGTGTGAGGTTGGCCCGCCCTGCGCCGTCGCCAGCCCGACCACAAGCGTCAGATCGAGCCCCGCAGTGTCCGAGGGCGACAGTTCCTCGGCGACGACGATGCACGGGGCCGCCGGCAGATCCCGCAGCGAGCCGGGCACGGCCGACGGATCAAGCAAGGCCAGCACACGCCGGCCGACATCCCGCAGATCGGCGGCCCGCCCAGCCAGCACCGGGTTGCCCAGCGCCGACAGGCTCGCCGCCATCCGCTCGATCGCCTGGTTCCACGCCCAAGCCGGGCCATGCCCCTCGACCATCAGCTGGCAGGCCAGAGTGATCAGGTCGCCGTCGTTCAGCAGTTCCGCCTGGGCGCGGAAAATCGCCGCATCCGCGGCGCCGAGCCGGCGGGCGGTATCGTCGACCAGGGCGGCAAGCTGCTGGCGCGTCGCCGCGAGTGCCGCCTCCAGCCGCGCCCCGCCCTCGGCCAGCGACACCGGCACATCGGCAATCTCCACCGCGCCGCCGGCGACGACATGCAGCCGGCCGATGGCGATGCCCGGACTGGCGCCGATACCCTCGATTGCCGCGAGAGGGCCGGGTGGCGTCCAACCCCGCGTCGCATCCGTGCCGCGCGCCGCCGCCTTCGCCGCATCCGCCACTTCCTGCGCGGTGAGGCTGTCCATCCGCGCGCGTAGCCGCGCCAGCCCGGCTGCGGCGTCATCCCCCTCGGCGGAAACCACCACACGGTCGCCGGCGCGCAGGCCAAGCTGCAGCAGCGCCACCAGGTTGCGCCCGTCTGCCACCTCGTCGCCATGCCGCACCTGTACTCTGAGGCCGCTCTGCCGCACCGCCTCCACCCAGGCAGTCGCCGGCCGCGCGTGGAGCCCGGCGGGATAGTCCACCACGAAGTCGAACCGGTGCGCCAGATCGGCCGCCGGCGCGGCCGGAGCGGCGCGCGGTGCCTCGCCCGCGAGGGCGGCGACGATCTCGTCCACGTCCTCCGCGACTGCCAGCGCGGCGAGTTTTTCTCCGTCCTGCATCAGCGCGGTAAGGCGGCGCAGGATGGCGATATGCGCGTCGCCCCGCGCAGCGATGGCGACGATGAGCCATGCCATCTGCCCCGTCCCCCATTCCACACCGCCCGGTACCTGCACTACCGCTATGCCGTCGCGCCGGACCATGTGCCGGTCCTCACCCATCCCGTGCGGAATGACGACACCGTGACCAAGGAACGTGTTGGCGACCGCTTCACGGCGCAACATGCTCTGCGCATATCCCGGCTCGACGCAGCCGGACGCGATCAGCAACTGCGCGGCCTCCTCGATCGCCGCTGCCTTCGAAGAGGGCGTGGCGCCGAGCCTAACCCGTTCGCGGCGGAGCAGATCATCCTGCGTGGAGACTGGCATTGACGGCTTCCTCGTTTGCTGCGCGCCGGACTGAAAACGTTTTCATGTTTTTATGTCAACAAAATTCTCGGATATTCCGGAAAATTCTCGGTGACCTGCTGATTTTTCCTTGCGGAAACAGCCAGTTTCATGCTCAGTTTCTGAGAACGATTTCCAGAATTTTTCTCTGGCAGGCACGAAAGACAACGCCCCGATGGCCGTCAGTATCAAGGATGTGGCCCGTGCCGCAGGGGTTTCGCCCGCCACGGTCTCGCGCACGCTCGGCGGCGGCCCCGTCAGTGCGGCGCTGCGCGACAAGGTCGAGGAGGCGGTGCGCCGCACCGGCTACCGGCCCAACCTGTCCGCCCGCCGCCTTCGCTCGCAGGAGTCGCAGACGGTCGGGCTGATTGTCGCCGATATCTCGAACCCCTTCTTCACCGCCGTCGCCCGCGCCGTTGAGCACGCCGCCTACCGCGCCGGCCTGCGCGTCATCCTCTGCAATACCGACGAGAACCCCGAGAAGGAAGCGATGTATCTCCAGCTCATGGAGCAGGAGCGCGTCACCGGGGTGATCTTCGCGCCGACCCGCGCCTCGGTGGAGCGGCTCGACCAGGGTCCGCGCCCATCCTTTCCGATGGTGCTGATCGACCGCGCCGGCCGCGCCAGCGCGCAGGATGCCGTGGTGCTCGACAATTTCGCCGCCGGCTCGATGCTGGTCGAACACCTTGCCGGCCAGGGCTACCGGCGCATCGCCGGGCTGTTCGGCAATGCCAGCACCACCGGCGTGGAACGGCGCGACGGCTACGAGGCGGCGATGCTCCGCGCCGGGCTCTCGCCCTCGTCGCGCTTCATCGCCCCCAGCATCGAGGCTGCCGAGCAGGAAATCGCCCGCTGGTTCGCAAAGGGCAACCTGCCCGAGGCGGTGATCGCCAGCAATGGCCTGCTGCTGATGGGCGTGGTCCGCGCCCTGCGCGCCACCGGCCGGCGCATGCCGGAGGATCTCGCGATCGCCGGTTTCGACAATGAAAGCTGGACCGACCTCGTCGGTCCGGGCATCACCGTCATCGAACAGCCGGTGGCACAGATCGGCGAGGAGGCGATGCGCCTTCTGCTCGAAAGGCTCGATGCGCCCGAAGCCCCGGTGCGCAAGACCGTGCTCGGCGGGCGCTGCGTCATCCGCGGCTCAACCGCCCGCCGCGCTCTGGACGAAGCCGCCGAATAAGGCTTACGCCCGGCCCGTCAGCCGCATTTCGACCAGCCGCAATGCAGGCAGCTCAGGCAGCCCGCCTCGCGCACCAGCCCGGGCTGGCTGCATTTCGGGCAGAGCGCGCCGAGCGGGGTTGTGGCCGGCGCTTCCGCCACGCGCTGCTGGCTCGATGGCGGCACCAGGAACCCGGTCTCGACCATGTGCCGCTCGATCACGTCGCCGATCGCCGCGACCAGCGAGGGCACGTAGCGCCCGCCGCTCCACTGCCCGCCGCGCGGGTCGAACACCTGCTTCAGCTCCTCGGCCACGAAAGCGACCTCGCCGCCCCGGCGGAACACCGCCGAGATCATCCGCGTCAACGCCACCACCCAGGCGTAATGTTCGAGATTCTTCGAGTTGACGAACACCTCGAACGGCCGGCGCATCCCGTCCTGCTCGATGTCGTTGATCGTGACGTACATCGCGTGCTCGCTATCCGGCCAGCGCAGCTTGTAGGTGGCACCGATCAGCTTGTCGGCGCGCACCAGCAGCCCGGCGGCGGTGGTCGCGGGCGCGGCTACCGCCGGCTTCGCATCCGCGGGTGGTGCGACCTCCAGCACCGAGCCGGTCACCGCGTTCGGCCGATAGGTGGTGCAACCCTTGCAGCCGCTGCGGTAGGCGTCGAGATAGACCTCCTGGAACGCCTCGAAGCCAATATCCTCCGGCACGTTCACCGTCTTGGAGATCGCGCTGTCGACATGGCGCTGCACTGCCGCCTGCATCCGCACATGTTCGGCCGGGGTCAGCTCCTGCGCGGTGACGAAATGCGCGGGCAGCGGCGCCCCCTCGCCGAACTTCGCGCGGAACAGCCGCAGCGCGTAGTCGGTGACCTCCTCCTCGCGCCGGCTGCCATCGCGTTGCAGCACCTTGCGGGTATAGGCCAGGGCGAAGACCGGCTCGACCCCGCTCGACACGTTGTCCGACAGCAGCGAGATCGTCCCCGTCGGCGCGACCGAGGTAAGCAGCGCGTTGCGGATTCCGTGCGCGGCGATGGCGGCGCGGACATCCTCGTCGAGCCCGGCGATGGTCTCGCCGGCGAGGTATTGCGCGGCGTCGTAGAGCGGGAACGCGCCCTTCTCGGCGGCGAGTGCGGCGGAGGCGAGATAGGCGGCGCGCTCGATCTGCCGCGCCCAGTCGCCGGCCCGCGCGGCGGCCTCCGGCGTGCCGTAGCGCAGGCCGCACATCATCAGCGCATCGGCGAGCCCGGTCATGCCGAGGCCGACGCGCCGCTTGGCCACCGCCTCCTCGCGCTGCGCCTCCAGCGGGAAGCCGGAGGCGTCGATCGTGTCGTCCAGCATGCGGACCGCAATGGTGACGAGTTCGGCAAGCTCCGCCTCGTCGATCCGCGCGCCGGGGCCGAACGGATCGCGCACCAGCCGCGCGAGGTTGATCGAGCCGAGCAGGCAGGCGCCATAGGGCGGCAGCGGCTGCTCGCCGCAGGGATTGGTCGCGTGGATCGTCTCGCAGTAATAGAGGTTGTTGCGCTTGTTGATCCGGTCGATGAAGATCACGCCCGGCTCGGCGTAATCATAAGTCGCGCGGGTGATCGCCTCCCACAGCGCCCGCGCCTGCAGCGTGCGATAGACCTTGCCCTCGAACACGAGATCCCACGCCGCATCCACCTCGACCGCGCGCATGAAATCATCGGTGACGAGCACCGAGAGGTTGAAGTTGCGCAGCCGCCCAGGCTCGCGCTTGGCGGCAATGAAGGCCTCGATATCGGGGTGGTCGCAGCGCATCGTCGCCATCATCGCGCCGCGCCGCGCCCCGGCGGACATGATGGTGCGGCACATCGAATCCCACACATCCATGAACGAGAGCGGACCCGACGCATCGGCGCCGACCCCGCGCACCGCAGCGCCCTTGGGCCGGATCGAGGAGAAATCGTAGCCGATGCCGCCGCCCTGTTGCATGGTCAGCGCCGCCTCGCGCAGATGGGCGAAGATCCGGCCGAGATCGTCCTCGATGTCGCCCATCACGAAGCAGTTGAACAGCGTTACCCGCCGCGCCGTGCCGGCGCCGGAAATGATCCGCCCGGCGGGGACGAAGCGGAAATCGCGCAGCGCCTCGTAGAACGGCGCCTCCCAGCTTGAGGGCTCGCGCTCGGTTTCCGCCAGGGCGCGGGCGACACGCCGCCATGTGTCCTCGACGGTGCGGTCGACCGGCTCGCCGGCCTCGTCCTTCAGCCGGTATTTCGCATCCCAGATCTGCGCCGAGATCGGCGCCATCGTGTCGATCACGGAGGAAAGGGAAGCGGAAAAGTCTGCCGGGATATCCATGTCGATCACTCCGATCTGGCGTTCGGGCGCGCAAGCGGCGCCGACTCGGGCCGGCGCATCATACCAGTGCTGCGCCCCCCACCGCCACCTCGGCGCGGCTCACTTCCAGGGACGGGAGGCGGCGCGATAGTCCCGCCATGCCGGTTCCAGACGGCGTTTCGCCTTCCGCGCGCGGCGTGTCGCCCAGCGCCGCACAAGGGACGCCACAGGCACATCGTCAGCCGCAAGCTCTTCCGCAAGGTCATGCGCGACCCCGGCATCGTTGAACCGGCCGAGCTGGTCGAGCACCGCGGCGGCGGCGGCGCGGAAATCCCCGAGTGCGAGGCCGGGCGCCACACCCTCCAGCGCCTCGGCGGCGTAGTTCGCCCGCTTCAGCGCCTTGCGCAGCGCGTGCAACTCCTTGTCCGACAGGCGGGCGATCCGCCGCCCGCGCCGTCGCACCCGCCGGTCGAGCCGGCGGAGCAGTTCAGGCGCCAGCACGTCGATCGGCCGGCTCGTCGCGTCCGGCGCGATGATGGACGGCCCGGCTGCCCAGCGCGCGATGTCCCGGGCGAGATCCGCGCATTCCGACGCCGCCCCGCTCGCTGCCAGACGCTCATGCGCCTGTCGCCGCGCCGCGTCCGACGCCGCGAGCACCGCCGCCGCCGCCGCCGCGTCCACCTCCCCCTTCATCGCCGCGGGGAAGGATCTCAGGCACGCCACGTCCCAGTCCCGCGCCGGGCTGTATGCTCGGCCGAGTTCGCGCAGCGCGGCGTCGAACCGCCGCCGTTCGGCGCGGTCGAGACAGGGGGCGAAAAGAGCGAGCACGCTGCGCAGCCGACGGATCGCCACCCGGCGCCGGTGCACCGATTCGACATCGTCCACATCGTCCCGGCCGAGCTCGGCGCAACGCGCGGCAACGATCCGCCGCCAGGCCGTGCGCGTCCGCAGCCGCGGCGGATGCGCCTTTGCCGCCGCGGCGGCATGCCGGGTTCCGCTCTCAGCCATAACATCCCTCCGCGGTCGCGGTTGGAACGCCTCACCACACCCTGCGCCCGGGCGATAAACGGCGTCAATGCACCAGAATGGCCGCGCCGAGGCTCGCCGCCGCCATCAGCGCCATGAACGCCACCAGCGGCGCGCCGGTCCTGAAGCGGGAATAGGCGCTGGCATAGATCGCCTGGAAGATGTGGTTCGAGCCGGTCGCGATCAGCACGGCTTCCATCTCCACCGGGTCCGGCGCCGCGCCCGCGCCATGCGTCGCGAGGCTGATGATGAACGGGTTGATGTCGGTCACGCCGACGATCCCGGCCAGGGTGTAGAGGCCGGAACTGCCATAGGCCCGCATCGTCACCGAGGCGAGGATGGAAACGACGACGAACAGCACCCCGAACGTCGCCGCCGTGCCGAGGCCAAGCGGGTTGGAGA
The DNA here is from genome assembly GCA_021805485.1 of Pseudomonadota bacterium. Next base: position 1,299 of record JAJZFF010000267.1, on the reverse strand, counting down.
CATCGGCGATCGCCGGCGGCGCCGTCGCCGCGTGGTTGCGCAGGCGATACCAGACGAGCGCGATCAGCCCGCCGAGCGCGCCCACCCCGAGCATCCACGGCGCGAGCGAGAGCGCCATCGCCGGATCGAACAGAAGGATCACCACGAGCAGGCGCGGATACATCACCGCATTCGCCAGCACGATGCCGCTCTGCGCCTCGACCACCGCCGCCGCCTCGGCGGCGGCGCGGCGGGCGAGCACCACGGTGGTCACGGTCGAGGAATAGATGCCGCCGAGAAAGGCGACCAAGAGTCCCGAGCCGCGGGGCACCACATAGCGGCGCAGCAGGTAGCTCGCATAGGAAATCGACGAGACCGCCACCATCGCGAGCCACGCCTCGTACGGGGTCACGCTGGTGATCGTCGTCACCGGCCGGTCGGGCAGCAGCGGCAGCACGAGGCCGGTGATCAGCAGGAATCGCCCGGCATTGACGATCTCGGCGAGGTCGATCCCGCGCGCCAGCGAATGCAGCGTCTCGCGCGCCGTCAGCAGCAGCGTCGCCGCGACGGTAAGCCCCACCGCCATCCAGAACGGCCCGGCCAGCGCCAGCGGGCCGATCAGGAAGGCGAGCACGTTCGACAGCGGTGCCATCAGCCCGACATTGCGCGAGCCGTCCGGGGCGAGTTCCTCCATGCCGCGCCAGTAATAGAGGCCGAGCCAGAGACCGAGCACGGCGAGCCCGACGCCGAGCAGCAGCGGCGGCGCGGGGTCCAGCGCGTAGAGCACGCCGCCAGCCAGCGCCAGCAGCGGGAAGCTGCGCACCCCGCCCGGCCTGCTTCTGCCAGCGCGGGCGTTGAAATCCTCGTAGGCCAGACCGAAGAAGAAGCCGAGCCCGACAAGGATGAGCCAGGCGGCAAACCCCGTATGCCCGAGGGCGATCATGCCCGCATCCGTCTTCATCCTGCCCGCGTCATCGCCGCACGCCCTCCGCTGCCACCGGTTTTGCCCCGGCGCGAGACATGTTACCGCAGCCGACGATGCGCCGCGCCCGCCCTTCGGGCAAGCCGGCCCGGCGCGCAACGGTTCACCCACGGGCAGAGGAGCAAGCGCCCATGAAGACCTACCGGATCGCCTCGATTCCCGGCGACGGCATCGGCCCCGAAGTGATCGGTGCCGGGCTCGACGTGCTCGACGCCCTCGCCCGCCGCGACGGCGGCTTCGCGCTCGACGTCACGGCGTTCGACTACGGCTCGGATTACTACCGCCGCCACGGGGTGATGATGCCGGACGGCGCGCTGGAACGGCTGAAGGCGTTCGAC
>JAJZFF010000098.1 GCA_021805485.1 Pseudomonadota bacterium | reverse complement strand
GGCGGGCTCGGCAGCCTGTCGGGCGCGGCGCTGGCCAGCCTGCTCATCGGACTGCTGCAGGCGTTCGGCATCGCGCTCGTGCCGCGCAGCACACTGGTGCTGGTGTTCGTCGTGATGGCCGCGACGCTGATGCTGCGCCCGCATGGCCTGCTCGGCCGCGCGCCGGGTGAGACAGGGGGAGCAGCCGCTGCACCGGACCTGATCCGCCCGGCCACGCCGGCGCTGCGCGCGCTCGCGCTCGTCGCCCTCCTCGCCGCCATCGCACTGCCCTTCCTCGCCGGGCCGTTCCTGCTCTCGGTCGCCACCGAGGCGCTGATCGCGCTGCTCTTCGCCGCGTCGCTGCACCTGATGATGGGGCCGGGCGGCATGGCGAGCTTCGGCCACGCCGCCTGGTTCGGGCTCGGTGCCTATGGCGCGGCGCTGGCCGCGCTGGCGCTGCGCGCGCCGCTGCCGCTGGCGCTGGTCATGGGCATGCTTCTCGCCGGCGCCGTCGCCGCCCTGTTCGGGCTCGTCGTCGTGCGTCTGGCCGGCGTCTATCTCGCCATGCTCACGCTCGCCTTCGCCCAGATCGTCTGGGCCGGAGCGATGCAGTTCGAGGAGATTTCCGGCGGCGACAACGGACTGCTCGGCGTCTGGCCGCCGCGCTGGCTGCAGGGGCCGATCGGGTTCTATGTCCTGGCCCTGGCGCTCTGCGTCGGCGGTGCGCTGGTGCTGCGCCGCGCGCTGCAGGCGCCGTTCGGCTACGCGCTGCGCGGCGCGCGGGATGCGCCGCAGCGTGCCGCCGCCATCGGGCTCGACATCGCGCGGCTGCGCTGGGCGGCCTTCACGCTGGCCGGCGCCGCCGCCGGGCTCGCCGGGGCCCTGTACGTCTTCGCCAAGGGCAGCGTCTTTCCCACCTATCTCGGCCTCGGCCGCTCGGTGGACGCGCTGCTGATGGTGCTGCTCGGCGGCGTCGGCACGATGAGCGGCCCCTTCGTCGGCGCGCTCGTCTATACCGGGCTCTACGATGCGCTGCTGCTGGCGACCGACGCCTGGCGGCTGGTGCTGGGGGCGGCCATCGTCGCCATGGTGCTGCTGTTCCCGGACGGCATCGCCGGGGCGGTGGCGCGACGGGTGCGGGCGTGACGCTGCTCGCTGCCGAGCATCTCTCGCGTCGCTTCGGCGGCGTCACCGCGCTGCGCGATGTCTCCTTCGCCGTCGCCGCCGGCGAGGTGGTGGCGCTGATCGGGCCGAACGGCGCCGGCAAATCGACCTGCTTCAATCTGCTCTCCGGCCAGCTGCGCCCGAGCGGCGGACGGATCCGCCTCGACGGGCGGGACATCACCGGCCTCGACCCGCCTTCGATCTGCCGGCGTGGGGTCGGGCGCAGCTTCCAGATCACCGCGACCTTCGCCTCGATGACGGTGCGGGAGAACGTCCAGCTCGCGCTGCTCGCGCACCACCGGCAGATCTGGCGCTTCTGGCGCCCGGCCGCCGCCGCCTTCCGCGCCGAGGCGCAGGCGCTGCTCGCCGAACTCGGCATGGATGCCGAGGCCGATCGTGCCGCCGCGGTGCTCGCTTATGGCGACCTGAAGCGGCTCGAACTCGCCGTCGCGCTCGCCGGCGCCCCGCGCCTCTTGCTGATGGACGAACCGACGGCCGGGATGGCGCCGGGCGAGCGCGGCGCGCTGATGGCGCTGATCCGCCGCCTCGCCGGCGAGCGCGGTCTCGGCGTGCTCTTCACGGAGCACGATATGGACGCGGTGTTCGGCACCGCCGACCGGATTCTGGTGCTCGCGCGCGGCGCGCTGATCGCCGCCGGCCGCCCGGAGGAGATCCGCGCCGATGCCGAAGTGCAGCGGGTCTATCTCGGGGTGGAGGGATGATGCTTCAGGTCGAGCGTCTGTGCAGCTTCTATGGCCGCGCCCAGATCCTGCACGATGTCGGCTTCGCCATCGCGCCGGGCAGCGTCGCCGTGCTGCTCGGGCGCAACGGCGCCGGCAAGAGCACGGTGCTGAAATCGCTGATCGGGCTGGTGCCGCCGCGGACCGGGCGGATTCGCTTCGAGACGGCCGACATCGCCGGCCTGCCGCCGCACCGGATCGCGCGGACCGGCATTGGCTATGTGCCCGAGGAGCGGCGCATCTTCGCCGAGCTCACTGTGGCCGAGAATCTGGAGACCGGCCGCCGCCCGCCGCGCCCCGGCCTGGCGCCCTGGACCGCGGCGCGGCTGTTCGCGCTGTTCCCGGCGCTGGCCGAGCTCCGCCGCCGTCCCGCCGGGCGGATGAGCGGCGGCGAGCAGCAGATGCTCGCCATCGCGCGCACCCTGATGGGCAATCCGCGCCTGGTCCTGCTGGACGAACCCGGCGAGGGCCTGGCGCCGCTGATGGTGCGCCAGATCGAGGTCGCGGTGCGGGCGCTGCGCGAGGAGGGCGTCAGCCTGCTGATCGCCGAACAGGGGCCGGCCTTCGCCCGCGCCGTCGCCGATCAGGTGCTGGTGATGGAGAAGGGCGCCGTCGTCTGGTCCGGCACCCACGCCGCACTTGACGCCGATGCTCCGGCGCGGCGGCGCTATCTGGCGCTGTAGGGCCGCTCGACGGGCTCGGCGGCGGCGCGGTCCTCGGTGGTGACGCCGAGCTGCTTGAGCTTGCGGTGCAAGGCGCTGCGCTCCATGCCGACGAACAGAGCGGTGCGGCTGATATTGCCGCCGAACCGCAGAAGCTGGGCTTGAAGATATTGAATTTCGAACAGATCCCGTGCTTCACGCAGCGGCAGCGCCATCAGGTCCGCGGCCGGGTCGAGATTGAGCAGCGGCGGCGCGGCGCCGGCGATCTCGGGCGGCAGCATGTCGGCGCGGATCGGTTCGGAGGGCGCGCCGGGAGCCATGATCAGCAGCCACTCCATGACATTGCGCAACTGGCGCACATTGCCCGGCCAGTCATAGGCCTGGAGCGCGGTCAGCGCGTCGGTGGAAATCTCGCGCCGCGGCGCGCCGGCACTCTCGGCCGAGCGGGCGAGGAAATGGCGCGCCAGCAGCGGCACGTCCTCGTTGCGCTCCTTCAGGCTCGGCACCCGAAGCGGCACCACCGCCAGCCGGTAATAGAAATCCTCGCGGAAGCGGCCGGCCGTGATCTCGGCCTGGAGGTCGCGGTTGGAGGAGGCGAGCACGCGCACATCCACCCGCACCCGCGCCGAGCCGCCGAGCCGCTCGAAAGTCTGATCCTGCAGCGCGCGGACGATCTTGCCCTGGGTTTCGAGCGGCATGTCCGAGACCTCGTCGAGCAGCAGCGTGCCGCCATGGGCGCGCTCCAGCACCCCCGCCCGGCGCGGCCGGGCCAGCGGGTCCGGCCCGGCTTCGATGCCGAACAATTCCTCCTCGAACCGCCCCGGGTGCAGCGTGGCGCAGTTCAGCACCACGAACGGGCCCTCTGCCCGGCGTGAGCGCGCGTGGATCATGCGCGCCGCCACTTCCTTTCCCGAGCCGGCCGGCCCCTGGATGAGCACGCGCGAGCCGGTCGGCGCCACCTTGCCGATCGCCGCGCGCAGTCCGGCGATGGCGGCGCTGTCGCCGATCAGCTCGCTCTCCGGCCCGGCGCGCAGGCGCAGCTCCGCGTTCTCGCGCGCCAGCTGCGCCGCTTCCAGCGCGCGGCGCAGGACCAGCAGCAGGCGATCGGACTGGAACGGCTTCTCGATGAAATCGTAAGCGCCCTGCTGGATCGCCGCGACCGCCATCTCGATGGTGCCGTGGCCGGAGATCATCACCACCGGGAGCGCCGGCTCCTCGCGGCGGAACAGCTCGAGCAGGGCGAGACCATCCAGCCGCGAGCCCTGCAGCCAGACATCGAGCACCACCAGTCCCGGCCGCCGGGCGCGGAACGCGGCGACGGCGGCGTCGGAATCCCCCGCCTGCCGGGTCTCGTAGCCCTCATCCCCGAGGATGCCCTCGATCAGCAGCCGGATATCGGGCTCGTCGTCGACGATGAGAATCTCATGCGCCATGCGCTTGGGTGGTCCTGCTCAGCTCGATCCAGCATACGCCAATCTGCTATCCCCGATGCAACGGCAAGGCCAGGATCGCCTCCGTTCCCTGCCCGCCGGCGCGGTCGTCGAGGCTCAGTGTGCCGCCGTGGTCCTCCATGATCTTCTTGACAATGGCAAGACCAAGGCCGGTGCCCTTCGGCTTGTGCGTGACGTAGGGCTCCGCCAGCCGGGCGCGGTCTCCCGCCGGCAGGCCGATGCCGTCGTCGGCGACGCTGATGCGCACCTGGTCGGCCTCGGTCTGCACCGCGATCCACACATGCGCGCCGCTGACGCGCGGCCCCATGGCGATGGCATCGGCGGCGTTCTGCAAAAGGTTGGTGAGCGCCTGGCCGAGCAGACGGCGGTCGCACGGCGCCACCGGACCGCGGTCGGGCAGCGCCGTCTCCCAGGTGATCTCGGGGTGCGCCTGGCGCTGCAGCACCAGCGCCTCGCGCACGATGCGCCCGATATCCTCCGGGCGGATCACCGGCTGGGGCATGCGCGCGAAGGCGGAGAACTCGTCCACCATGCGCCCGATATCGGCGACATGGCGGACGATCGTGTCGGCGCAGAGGGCGAACGTGTCGGGATCGGAGGTGATTTCGCGGGTGAAGCGCCGCTTCAGCCGTTCGGCGGCGAGCTGGATCGGGGTCAGCGGGTTCTTGATCTCGTGCGCGATGCGGCGGGCGACGTCGGCCCAGGCCGCCTTGCGCTGGGCCGATTGCAGCTCGGTGATGTCGTCGAAGGTGACGACGAAGCCGCTGGTGTGCCCGGCGGCGCGCTCGGCCCCGATGCGCACGAGCAGGGTACGCCGCCGGGTGGGCGGGCCGATCTCGACCTCCGCGGTGTGCGCGCGCTCGGGCGCGGCGGCGGCGGCGGCGGCGAGCGCGGCGAACTCCGGCGCCGCGTCGGCCAGCGGGCGACCGATGGCGCCCATCAGGTCCTCGCCGAGCAGCTCGCTCGCGGCGCGGTTGGGCAGCTCGATCGCGCCTGCCTCGTCGAGGCCGATGACGCCGGCGGAAACGCCGGACAGCACGGTCTCGGTGAAGCGCCGGCGCTCGTCGATCTGGCGGTAGGCGTCCATCAGCTCGCTGCGCTGGGCGGCGAGCTGGCCGGTCATGCGGTTGAAGGCGCGCGACAGGCCGGCGATCTCGTCCGCCGTCGGCGCCTCGGGAACGCGCACCGACAGGTCGCCGGCGCGCACCCGCTCAGCGGCCAGGATCAGCGCGCCGATCGGGCGGGCGATCTGGTTCGCCAGCACCAGGCCGATCAGGATCGCCGCGGCCAGCACGAGCATGGTGACGACGGCGAAGATCAGCACGAACGTGATCTGCAGCCCGGAGCGGTTCTGCGTCAGCCGGTCATACTCCGCGACCGCCTTCTGCACCCGGCCCATATGGTCGAGAATCTCGGGATCGACCGGCCGGTCGATCATCAGCATCAGCGCCGGCGTGGTGTTGATCTGCACCACCGCGCGCACGCGCGTGCCACCGCCGGCGTCCATCACCACGACCTCGCCGCGCCGCGCGGTGTCGGTGGCCCAGCTCGGCGGCGCTTCGTCGGCGAGCCCGGCCATCGGCCCGGCGGCGACGATCACCTGCCCGGTCACCGGCTCGTAGACCACCGCCTCGGTCAGCCCGCGCAGCGCCGCCTGGGTGGCGAGCAGGCGGACGAACCGGTCGGGATCGTCGCCCAGAATGTGGCCCGCCTGGCCGAGATCGTTCGCCATCGCCAGCGCGTCGGCGCGGATCGTGTTGCGGTGCTCGTCGAGATAGCCCTGCGCCGTCTGCAGACTCTCCTCGAGCGCGGTCTGCACGCGGTCGTTGAACCAGGCCTGGATGCCGAGATCGAAGAAGGCGGTGGCGAAGACGGCGACGACGATGGCCGGCACCACGGCGACGCCGCTGTAGAGCAGCACCAGGCGCACATGCAGCCGCGAGCCGGCCGATCCGCGCCGGCGATCGACGAGGACCCGCGTCACCCGCCCGGCCAGCACCACCGCCAGCAGCAGCAGCACGGCGGCATTGGCCAGCACCAGGGCGAAGGCCAGGTTCGGGCGCAGCCCGAGCGGCACGCCGCCGGCCAGCAGCGAGAAGGTGGCGATGCCGAGCACCAGCGCCACCGCCGCCAGCGCCAAGGTGACCAGCTTGCCAAGCAGGACATCGATGAAGCGCTGCAGCCGCCCCGCGCGCGCCGTGCCCCCCGCCTCCTCGGCCGTCCGTGCGCGCTCCGGCGGCGCGGCGTCCATGGCCTCGGCCGCTATGACACGCCGCGCAGCACGGGAATCTCGAGCTCGCGGATCTTCTTGCGCAGCGTGTTGCGGTTGAGTCCGAGCATCGCCGCGGCCTTGATCTGGTTGCCGCGGGTGGCCGCGAGCGTCATCTGGATCAGCGGCCGCTCCACCTCGGCCAGGACCCGGCCATAGATGTCGGTGGGCGCCAGCCCGTCGCGATGGGCGGCGAGGAACTGGCGGATATGGCGCTCGATCGCGCGCGCCAGCGTCTCCGGCCCCTCCGGCCGCGGGTCCGGGGCTGGCTCGGGCGGCGCGGCGTCGGCCAGCTCGGCGCGCACCGCCTCGGCGGTGATGGTCTCGTCCGGCCACAGCGCGGCGAGACGGCGCATCAGATTCTCCAGCTCGCGCACATTGCCGGGCCAGCGATAGGCGGCGAGCGCCTCGGCGCCGCCGGCGTCGAGCCCCTTCATCGGCAGTCCGGCATCGCGCGCCCGCTCCAGGAAGTGGCGGGCGAGCACGGGGATGTCCTCGGTCCGGTCACGCAGCGGCGGGATGCGGATCGGCACCACGTTGAGCCGGTAATAGAGGTCCTCGCGGAACAGGCCCTGGCGGATCGCCTGCCGCAGGTCGCGATGGGTGGCGGCGATGATGCGGACATTGGCGCGGATCGGCTGGCGGCCGCCGACGGTGGTGAATTCCCCCTCCTGCAGCACGCGCAGCAGGCGGGTCTGGGCCTCGGGCGGCATGTCGCCGATCTCGTCGAGGAACAGGGTGCCGCCGTTGGCCTGCTCGAAACGGCCGGGGCTGCGCGTGGTCGCGCCGGTGAAGGCGCCGCGCTCGTGGCCGAACAGTTCGCTCTCGATCAGCTCACGCGGGATCGCCGCCATGTTGATGGCGACGAACGGGCCCCCGCGCCGCTTGCCGTAGTCGTGCAGAGCGCGCGCCACCAGTTCCTTGCCGGTGCCGGACTCGCCGTTGATCATCACCGTGAGGTCGGTGGTCGTGAGGCGGGCGACGGTGCGGTAGATTTCCTGCATCGCCGGTGAGGTGCCGATCAGCGGCAGCCCTTCCTCCGGCGGGCTCGGCGGCACCGGCGCGGCCACCGGCCTGGCCGTGAGCGCGCGCCCGACGACGGCGAGCAATTCCTGCAGATCGAACGGCTTGGGCAGATATTCGAAGGCCCCGCGCTGGGTCGCCTTGACGGCGGTGAGCAGGGTGGATTGCGCGCTCATCACGATCACGCGCATCTCGGGCCGCACCCGCTTGATGCGCGGGATGAGGTCGAGCCCGTTCTCGTCGGGCATGACGACGTCGGTGATGACGAGATCGCCCTCGCCGCGCTCCACCCAGCTCCACAGCAGCGCCGCCGAGGAGGTGCTGCGCACCTGATAGCCGGCGCGTGAGAGCGCCTGCGTCAGCACGGTGCGGATCGAGCGGTCGTCGTCCGCGATCAGGACAGTCGGCGCGTTCATCGGCGGCTCCGCTCACTCATTGTCGGGTGGACGGATCCCTTCCGGGATCATCGGCAGATGCAGCCGGAATTCGGTCCGCCCCGGACGGCTCTCGACCTCGATCAGCCCGCCATGATCGCCGACGATCTTCGCCACCAGCGCCAGGCCCAGCCCGCTGCCCGAGGGGCGTGAGCTGACGAACGGCTCGAACAGGTCGCGTCGGATGTCCTCGCGGATGCCCGGCCCATTGTCGCGCACCACGACCAGGATCGGCAGTTGCTGCGCCCGCCCCGAGCCGGGCAGTGCCACGCGCACGCCGTGCTGATAGCCGCTCACCAAGGTGATCTCGCCGGCTTCGACATTCGCATCGACAATCGCTTCGGCAGCGTTCTTCACCAGATTGAGCAGCACCTGCACGAGCTGGTCGCGGTTGCCCCAGACCGGTGGCAGCGAGGGGTCGTAGAGCTCCTGGAAGCGGATGGCGGCGGCGAATCCGGTCTGGGCGAGACGGCGGACATGCTCGAGCACGCGGTGGATATTCACCGCCTCGCGGGCGATCGGCTTGTCGCCGAACATCTCCATGCGGTCGACGAGGGCGCGGATCCGGTCCGCCTCGTCACGGATCAGCACGGCGAGGTCGCGGTCGGCGGCGCCGACGCTGGCCTCCAGCAACTGCGCCGCGCCGCGGATGCCGGAGAGCGGGTTCTTCACCTCGTGGGCGAGGATCGCCGCCATGCCGGAGACGCTGCGCGCGGCGCCGCGAAAGCTGAGCTGGCGGTCCAGGCTGCGGGCGGTGGAGGCGTCCTGCAGCACCAGCACGACCGCATCCGGCAGTTCCGCGAGCCGCGTGCCCTGCACGGTGATCCCCTGCTTGGACAGGCGCGGGCCTTCGAGGTCCATGTCGTAATCGGCGACGGTGACCTCGGTGCGGCGGACCTGCTCGATGAGCAGGAAAATCGGGTGATCCGAGGCGATCAGCTCGGCGAGCGGCTTGCCCTCGAGCTGGGCGGCGGAGAGGCCGAGGAACTGCTCGGCGGCGGGATTGACAGAGCGGAAGCAATTCTCTCCGTCGAGCACCACCACCGCGACCGGCAGCCCGCTGAGCACGGCGGCCCCGTCCGGCTGGGGCGCGGTGGCGCGCCCGAGACTGAACAGCTTCGCCTTCATGCCGCCAGTCCCACGGCGACCGGCTCAAGCGTCACGGCGCGCGCGATCAGCGGGTCGAAGAACCCGTCGATCAGAGCGTGGACGGCGGCGAGACGGTCGAGCTGGTTCACGGTGGCGCGGAATTCGGCCGAGCCGGGCAGACCACGCGTGTACCAGGCCAGATGCTTGCGCGCGAGCCGCAGCCCGGGCTCGCTGCCGTAATGGCTCAGCATCGCCGCGTAATGCTCGAGCAGGATGGCTTTCCGCGCGGCCAGCGACGGCTCGGGATGGCGGGTCCCGGTGCGCAGGAAATGCGCCACCTGGGCGGGGAACCAGGGACGGCCGTAGCAGCCGCGCCCGATCATCACCCCGTCGGCACCGGAGGCGGCGAGCGCGGCGGCGGCATCCTCCTCGCGCAGGATGTCGCCATTGACGATCACCGGCAGGCCCGTCGCCGCCTTGACGCGGGCGACGAAGCTCCAGTCCGCCTGGCCGGTGTAGAATTGCTGGCGGGTGCGGCCATGCACGGTGAGCATGCGGATGCCGGCCGCCTCGGCGATGCGCGCGAGCGTCGGCGCGTTGAGGCTGGCATGGTCCCAGCCCATGCGCATTTTCAGCGTCACCGGCACGGGCACGGCGCGGACCGTGGCCTCGAGCAGCCGGCCGGCGAGCGCCTCGTCGCGCATCAGTGCCGAGCCGGCCATCTGGCCGACCGCGACCTTTTTCACCGGGCAGCCGAAATTGATGTCGATCACCTCGGCGCCGCGATCGACGGCGAGCCGCGCCGCCTCGGCCATCGCCGCCGGCTCGCAGCCGGCGAGCTGCAGCGCCCGCGGGCCGGCGGAGACGCCGTCATCGAGCTCGGCCATGCGCAGCGTGGTGCGATTCTGCCGCACCATCGCCCAGGAGGCGATCATTTCCGAGACCACCATGCCGGCTCCGAGCCGGGCGGCGAGACGGCGGAACGGCAGGTCGGTCACGCCGGACATCGGGGCCAGGATCACCGGCACCGCGAGCACGGCGCCGCCGAGATCGATCGGCCGCAGGCCGGGCATCGGCAGGGCTCGGGATGCGCCCGGAGCCCCCGGGAAATCCGGCGCGAGGGAGACAGTGCTGCTCATGATTTGTGCAAGGTAGCGGTAAACCCCATTGACGCGCAATCACCCGGCCGCAACCCTGCACGTCGTGCAGCAGGAATCCGGGAGCGTAGCGTGGCCGAGGCAGAATCGAGGGAGTTTGCGCCACGAGTCGGCATGGGCTTCGACGTGCATCGCTTCGCCCCCGACCGGCCGCTGATCCTGTGCGGGGTGCGCGTGCCGCATCCGCTGGGGCTCGCCGGCCATTCCGATGCCGATGTCGGGATCCACGCCCTGTGCGATGCGATCTACGGCGCGCTGGCGGAGGGCGATATCGGCCGGCACTTCCCGCCCTCCGAGGCGGCGTGGCGCGATGCCGACAGCGCCCGCTTTCTCACCCACGCCGCCGCCCGCATCGCCGCGCGCGGGGGGCGGCTGGTCAATGCCGACATCACGCTGATCTGCGAGCGGCCGAAAATCACCCCGCACGCGCCGGCGATGATGGCCCGGCTCGCCGCTCTGCTCGGCGTCGCCGCGACGCGGATCTCGGTGAAGGCGACGACGACCGAGCGCCTCGGCTTCACCGGCCGCGGCGAAGGCATCGCCGCGCAGGCCGCGGTGATGCTGCTGCTGCCGGACGAGTAAGCGGGCTAGAGCGTGATCCGCGCCAGACGAAGCGCGGACCACGCTCTAGCCCGTTGTCTGATCGAGCAACTTTATCCCATCAGCCGATTCCGTCTGATGGGATGTCGCTCTAGAGCAAACCGCGCAGGAAGGCGGAGCGCTCCTTCGCGCCGGCGAGGATCAGCCCGTGATCGCCGGCGCCGAGGGCGAAGCGGACGCCCATCCTGAGGTAGCGTCCTGCCCATTCGCGGTCATAGACGCCGCCCATGCCGAGGAACTTGCCGTGCCGGCGGCAGGCTTCGCCGACGCTGGCGTAGGCGGCCTGCACGCGCTCGTGGCCGATCTGGCCCGGAATGCCCATTTCGGCGGTGAGGTCCGAGGTACCGAACATCAGCACATCGATGCCCTCGACGGCGGCGATGGCGTCCGCGTTCGCCACCGCGAGCGGCGTCTCGATCATGGCGATGGTCATGATCTCGCGGTTGATCTCGGCCTGCGCGATCGCCGCGTCCGGGGCAGAAAAGCCGTAGATCGCCGGCGGTCCGCCCCAGGAGCGATGTCCGTGCGGCGGAAAGCGGAAGGCCTCGGCGATGCGCCGCGCCTGCGCCGCGGTATCGACGTGCGGCACGACGATGCCCATGGCGCCGTTGTCCAGCGCCCGCGTGCCCTCGTCCAGCGCGTCGTGGCAGATGCGCACGATCGGCGTCACGCGCGTCGGCAGGGCCGCCAGGCAGAGCTGCGTTGCCTCGTGGACCGAGAAGGCGCCGTGCTCGGTGTCGATGAACAGCCAGTCGAAGCCACCGGCCGCGGCCAGCATGGCGGTCGCGGCGGTGCGCAGATGGTGCACGCCGAGGCCCAGCGCCAATCCGCCGGAGCGCAGCGTGCGCAAGGCATGGTTCGGAATGATCGTCATGGCGTCGTTCCCCCTGTTCTGCGTCTTCTGCTTCGCTCTGCTTGGCTTCAGGGCATCACGCCGGCGCCGGGCGGTCAATCGTCCGCGTGCCCGATCAGGCCGAGCAGCGTGGCCAGCCGGTCGGCCTCCGCCGCCGGCTTGTCGGCGCGGATGCGGCTGATGCGGGGGAAACGGAGCGCCACGCCGGATTTGTGCCGGGCCGAGCGCTGCGCCGCGTCGAAGGCGACCTCCAGGACCAGCGCCTTCTCGACCTCGCGGACGGGGCCGAAGCGGGCGATGGTGTGGGCGCGGATCCAGCGGTCGAGGATCAGCAATTCGGCGTCGGTGAAGCCGGAATAGGCCTTGCCCACGGGCACCAGCACGCCGTCCTCGCGCCACAGCCCGAACGTGTAGTCCGAATAGAGGCCGCCGCGCTTGCCATGGCCGTGCTGGGCATAGAGCAGCACCGCGTCGATGCTGAGCGGCGCCCGCTTCCATTTCCACCACAGCCCCCTCGGCCGCCCGGCGAGGTAGGGACTGTCGGCGCGCTTCAGCATCAGCCCCTCGATGCCGGCCTCGCGGGCGCCGTCGCGCAGCGCCGTCAGCGTCGCGCGGTCGGCCGCCGTCAGCAGCGGCGAGAGCGTCATCCGCGCCGGGCGGACGCGGGCGAACCACGTCTCCAGCCGCGCCCGGCGCGCCGCGAAGGGCAGCGCGCGAAGATCCTCCTCGCCCTCGAACAGCC
>JAJZFF010000555.1 GCA_021805485.1 Pseudomonadota bacterium | reverse complement strand
GTCATTCCTGGTGGCATCCGGCCTGCGCGGTGCGGCGGGCGGGCCGTTCGACCTCGCCCTCGGCCGCGGCGAGGCAATGGCGATTACCGGGCCGTCCGGCGCGGGCAAGTCGGTGCTGCTGCGGATGATCGCGGATCTCGACCCGCATGAGGGCCGGGTGACGCTGGGCGGGACGGACCGCGCCGCGACCCCGGCGCCTTCCTGGCGGCGGCGTGTCGCCTATCTGCCGGCCGAGCCGGGCTGGTGGCACGAGACGGCTTCCGCCCATTTTCCCGACCGCGCGGCGGCGGCGGAGATGATGCCGTCGCTCGCCCTGGCCCCCGCGCTGCTCGACCAGAAGATCCACCGGCTTTCGACCGGCGAGCGGATGCGCCTCGCCCTGATCCGCACCATCCTGCCCCGGCCCGACGTGCTGCTGCTCGACGAGCCGACCGGCGCGCTCGATCCGAAGGCGACGGTGCTGGTCGAGAAGCTGCTGGCGCTGCGGCTTGCCGCCGGCACCTCGATCGTGATGGTGACGCATGACGAGGAGCAGGCCCAGCGCCTCGGCGCGCAACGGATGCATCTCGAAGCCGGGCGGCTGAACCTCGCATGACCCCGATCGACCTCACTCCGGCGGATCTGCTGATCGCCGCTGCGCTCGTGCTGGTCGATGCGCTGGCCTCGGTGCTGCTCGGCCTCCGGCTGCACCGGCAGTTGCTGGTCGCGGCGGCGCGCTGCGCGGTGCAGCTGCTGCTGATCGGGTTTTTGCTCCGCTTCGTCTTCGCCGCCGAGGCGCCGCTGCTCACGCTCGGCATCATCCTGCTGATGGTCGCGATCGCCGGGCGGGAGGTCGCGGCGCGGCCGGAGCGGCGACTGGCGCGCCATGGCAACCAGATCGCCGGGCTCTCGGCGGTGGCGCTGGCCACGTTCATCACCGCGATCTTCGCGCTGGCCACCGCGATCCGCCCCGAACCCTGGTATGCCGCGCGCTATGCCATTCCGCTCGCCGGGATCATGCTCGGCAACGCGCTCAACGCCGCCTCGCTCTCGCTCGACGCGCTGCTCTCGGCGGTGACGCGCGAGCGCGCCGCGATCGAGGCGCAGCTTGCCCTCGGGACGAGTTTCCGCGACGCGATGCGCCCGCTGCTCCGCGAGGCGGTGCGGCGGGGGATGCTGCCCATCGTCAACACGATGTCGGCCGCCGGGCTGGTGACGCTGCCGGGCATCATGACCGGGCAGATCCTGGCCGGGCTGTCGCCGGTTTCGGCGGTGAAATACCAGATCATGCTGATGTTCCTGCTCGCCGGGGCGACCGGCATCGCAGCCGTGGGCGCGGCCTATTTCGCGGCACGGCGACTGACCGACGGGCGCGAGCGGCTGCGGCTCGACCTGCTGCACTGACGCGGGGCGGCGGTTTCGCCGCACTGACGGGGCGCGGCGGTTTCGCCGCACTGACGGGGCGCGGCGGTTTCGCCGCACTGACGGGGCGCGGCGGTTTCGCCGCGACGCGATCTCCGATAGGAAGTCCGCATGGACCGCATGACAGCAACCACCGCCCTGCCCCTCATTCCGCGCGCCGCCCTGTTCGGCAATCCGCGCCGGGCGGGCGCGCAGATCAGTCCCGATGGCGGCGCAATCGCCTTTCTCGCGCCGCGCAACGGGGTGATGAACCTGTTCGTCGCCCCGCGCGGGCGGATCGACGAGGCGCGGCCGCTGACCGACGAGCGCAGGCGCGGCATTCCGGGCTATGCCTGGGCGCATGACGGGCGGCATCTGCTCGTGGTCAAGGACAATGACGGGGATGAGAATTTCCATCTCCACGCCGTCGACCGCGAGACCGCCGTGATGCGCGACCTGACGCCGCACGGACCGATCCAGGCGGGTATCGTCAAGCTCTCCCGCCGCCATCCCGGCGAGGCGGTGGTCAGCCACAATGCGCGCGATCCGCAATGGCCGGACCTCTACAGGATCGAGATCGCGACCGGGCGGGCGACGATGATCGCGGAAAATCCGGGCCTCGCCGGCTTCGATGTGGACGAGGATTTCACCCTGCGCCTCGCGGCACGGCTGGAGGGCGATGGCAGCCAGACGGTGCTGCGGCCGGATGGCGCCGGCGACTGGGCGCCGTTCATGCGCTTCGCGCCGGAAGACGCGATGACCTCGGGCGTGCTCGGCCTGTTCACCGCCGATGGGCGGACGACGCTGATGCTGAGCAGCGCGGGGCGCGACACCGCCGCGCTGTTCCGGCTCGACCTCGAGACCGGCGAGGCCACCCTGCTCGCCGAGGATGCGCGGGCGGATATCGGCGAGATCATCGTGCGGCTGCACGAGAACACGCCGCTCGCCTATGGCGTGAACTACGAGCGCAACCGCTACGTGGCGCTCGATCCCGCGATCCAGCCGGATCTCGACGCGCTCGATGCCGCCGGGATCGGCGATTGGGGCATCCAGTCGCGCAGCGAGGACGACCGGTTCTGGATCGTCGGCGCCGCCTCGGACACGGCACCCGGCGTCGCCTGGCTGTATGACCGCGAGACGCGCGCGCTGGAGAAACTCTACGACACGCGGCCCGACCTCGCCGCCGCCCCGCTCGCGCCGATGCGCCCGGTGGTGATCGCCGCACGGGACGGGCTTTCCCTCGTGTCGTATCTCACGCTACCGCCGGATGCGGGAGCGGCCCCGCGCCCGCTGGTGCTGATGGTGCATGGCGGGCCGTGGGCGCGGGATTCCTTCGGGTTCAACCCGTATCACCAGTGGCTGGCCAATCGGGGCTATGCCGTGCTGTCGGTCAATTTCCGGGCCTCGACCGGGTTCGGCAAGGCCTTCCTCACGGCCGGCGACCGCGAATGGGGCCGGGCGATGGATGACGACCTGCTGGACGCGGTGGACTGGGCGATCGGCCAGGGCATCGCCGATCCGGACCGGATCGCCATCATGGGCGGGTCCTATGGCGGCTATGCGACGCTCGCGGCGATGACACGGCACCCGGAACGCTATGCCTGCGGGGTGGACATTGTCGGCCCGTCCAATCTCGAAACCCTGCTCGCCACCATTCCGCCCTACTGGGAGGCGGGGCGCAGCATCTTCACCCGCGCGCTGGGCGACCCGGCGACGCCGGAGGGGGCGGCGCTGCTGCGCGAGCGCTCGCCGGTGCATCAGGCCGCGCGCCTCGCCCGGCCGCTGCTGATCGGCCAGGGAGCGAACGACCCGCGGGTGAACCAGGCCGAATCCGACCAGATGGTGGCTGCGCTGAAGGCGAAGGGGATCGCGGTGACCTATGTCCTGTTCCCCGACGAGGGGCACGGTTTCGCGCGGCCGGAGAACAGCATCGCCTTCAACGCGATCACCGAGCATTTCCTCGCCGCCCATCTCGGCGGGCGGGCGGAGGCGCTGGCGGCGGACGAGATCGGCCGCTCGACGGCGCAGCTTCTCGAAGGGGCGGACATCCTGCCATGAAGGGCATCGTCACCCGCAAGCGCGTCATGATGGCGCTGGAGATTCTGTTCAATTTCCTGCTGCCCTGGACCGTCTATCATTTCAGCAAGCCGCATATCGGCGAGATTCACGCCATCATGGCATCGGCCGCGCCGCCGATCGTGTGGAGTCTCGTGGAATTCGCCCGCCACCGGCGGGTGGACGCGATCTCGGTGATGGTGCTCGGCGGTATCGCGCTGTCGCTGGTCGGCTTCGCGCTCGGCGGGTCGCCCAAGCTGCTGCTGATGCGGGAATCGCTGATCACCGGGCTGATCGGCCTGGTGTTCATCGTCTCGGCGCTGATCCGCCGGCCGCTGATCTACGTGCTCGCCAGCGCCAGCCTGAAGCGGCAGTCGGCCGAGGACAGCGCGGAGTTCGAATCCTACCGCGACCAGCCAGGCTTCCGGCGGGTGATGACGGTGATGACGATCGTCTGGGGCATCGGGCTCGTGGTGGAAACGGCGGTGCGCAGCGTTCTGGTGTTTTCGCTGCCGGTCGGCCGATTTCTCATTATCGGGCCGATCGTCGGCTACGCGACCATCGGGCTGCTGATGCTGTGGACCTTCCTCTATGGCCGCGCCGCCGAAAAGGCTGGACTTCTGGAAGGATGAGACCTACCTAGATTCAAATTTCATAACAATACATTCATCTTTTGGACATGTATCGAGTCCGTGCCAAAATTTCACCTGAATCTCATTTTATCGGCTGACTGCTCAGGCTGAATTTTTTGACGAAACGGGGCCGAAAAAGGCCGGTGGGCGGCCCCTCCACGCCAATGATGTGACCGCGCGGGACGCCGGTTCCCGGCCGCGGGCTGGAGACAAACCGACGGTGGCTGCGACTTCGAATCCGCTGACGCTGGTGCAGGCCGGTGCGACCGATCGGGCGCCGGAAGCGCTGATATCCGCCATGATCGCCGGTTTCGACTGGGCCGCGACACCGCTCGGCCCGATCGATACCTGGTCGGCGATCCGGCGCCGGACGGTGCAGCTCATCTGCCGGTCGGACGTCGCGATCGCGACAATGTGGGGCCCCGAGGGCATTCTGATCTACAACGACGCCTGCGCCGCGCTGCTTGGCCGGCATCATCCGGACAGCCTCGGGCAGCCGGCGGCACAGGCGAACCCGCGGCTCAGGCGTTTCATTCGCGATATCCTCGCCCGTGTCCACGCGGGCGAGACGGTGGTGCTGCACGATTACAGCCTGGTTTCCGACCGTGGCGACAGCCCCGAGCAGATCTGGCTCAGCCTGTCCTACACGCCGATCCTGGATGCGGACGGCCGGATCGACGGGGTGCACGCCGCGCTGACGGAAACGACGAGCCAGGTCCGCGAGCGCGAGGAGGTGGAGACCGCGCTGCGCCAGTCGATGAAAATGGACGCGATCGGCCAGCTGACCGGCGGCATTTCGCACGACTTCAACAATCTTCTCACCGGAATCCTCGGCAATCTCGACATGCTGGCAACACGGATCGAACAGGGCGACCATGTGTCCGCGCGATCCTATCTGGATGGCGCGCGCAGCGCCGCAAGCCGGGCCGCCGGCCTGACGCAGCGGCTGCTGACCTTCGCGCGCCGGCAGGCCCTGGCGCCCGCCGCCATCTCGGTGGCGACGCTGCTCGACGACCTGCATGAACTGATCGACCGCACCGTGGGGCCGGCCATCGAGGTGCAAACGCTCTACCCGCCCGATCTCCGCGCCGGCTTCTGCGATCGCAACCAGCTCGAGAACGCGCTTCTCAACCTCGCCATCAACGCGCGCGACGCGATGCCGGACGGCGGCAGGCTCACGATCGAGGCCAGCAATGCCACACTGGCGGCACCCGCCCGCGGCCAGACGCACACGGAAGGCGATTATGTCCGGATGGCCATCACGGATACCGGCTGCGGCATGTCCGAGGACGTCAAGGCCCGCGTCTTCGAGCCGTTCTTCACCACCAAGCCCACAGGCCAGGGCACCGGCCTTGGCCTGTCGATGGTATATGGTTTCATCAAGCAGTCCGGCGGGCACATCGAAATTGCCAGCGAGGCCGGCCAGGGCACGAGGATCAGCCTGTTCATTCCCTGCAACCAGCAACCGAACGCCGCAGAACCGTCAAACGCTCCGGCGCCGACGCCCGACATGCGATGGCACGAAACCTCCGGCCTGATCCTCATCGTCGACGACGAGCCGGCTCTGCGCACGCTGCTCGCCGACATGCTCCGCGAACAGGGATTTTCCGTGCGGATGGCCGCGGATGCGGAAGCCGCCCTCTCGATCCTTCGCGCGGAGCCGGGTATCGATCTGCTGATCGCCGATATCGGGCTGCCCGGCGCCATGAACGGACGGCAACTGGCCCTCGCCGCGCGCGCCGACCGCCCTGAACTGCCCCTTCTTTTCGTGACGGGGCTGGACGAAACCACATCGTCCGGCCCGCCGTTCGACGGCGCACCCACCGCGATACTGCGAAAGCCCTTCTCGTTCGGCTGCCTTCACACGCAGGTCGGCCAGCTGCTGGCCCACACTCGCGTGGCCCACACTCGCGCGGAAATGCCGCCGCAAGGCTTGGCCTGACCCAATTGTCCCGGCCTCAGCCGGCGAGCGACCGCAGAGCCCTTACCTGGTCAGGCCAGTTCGGCAGGCCGCTTGCGTGTTTCCAGGCAATGGCGCCCATCTGCGCTCTCAGCGCGGGGCTGAAGACCAGGCGGCGCAGCGCCTTGCCGAGCTGGGCGACGTCATCGACCGGAGCCACGATCCCGGCACCGGTGGGCACCAGCTGGCCGGCCGCCCCGCCATCGCAGATGGCCACCGGCAGACCGCGCGCCATTGCCTCGGCGATCGCCATGCCGAATCCCTCGAAGCGCGTCGCCAGCGCGAACATGTCCGCCTCCGACCACGCATCATCGAGCGCTCCGCCCGTCAGTGCCCCGCACCGCTCGACGCGCCCGGCAATGCCGAGGTCGATGGAAAGACGGTCGAGCCCCGCGGCATAATCCGGATCGCGCGGCTCGCCCGCCAGGACCAGCCGCCAGTCCAGGTCGTGCAGCGTTGCAAGCGCGCGGAGCAGAATGTCGTGCCCCTTGCGGTATGTCAGGGTTCCGAGGGCCAGCAGCGTGCAGGGGCTGCCGTCGGGCGGAACCGGACTCAAAGTCCGGCAGGGATAGCGGTCGGTTCCGGGGACCAGCACCGTGATCCGTTCGCGGATGACGCCGAACTCGGCTGACAGCCTGTCGGCGATCGGCTCGCTCGCGGCGATGACGCGGCTGAAACCGGGCAGGACCTGCCGCTCGAACGCCTTGAGCGCCAGCCGCCGGTTCTCCGGCGTGCCCGGCTCCAGGGCCGTCGGATGATGGATGAGGGCAATCGCCCCGCGCGCCTGCAGCGCCGGGATCGCGTCGCGCGCAAATTCGAAAGCCGCACCTTCCACAAGCACGAGCGCGCCGGCATCCACCCGGTCGGCGAATGAGGATGAGACCGGCGCATCCAGCGCCAGAACCTCCGAACTACCCCCCAGCTCCCCCCAGGCGGCAAGCAGGCGACGATGATAGAACGATGCGCCCGTCACGGATTCGAATGGGGCCTCTGTGATCAGCACCAGCTTCATTCGTCCCGGATGCCACAAGCACCCCGATCTGGCCAGAGATCGGCGGAGAGGTCAGGCCCGCAGGACGAACGCGACGGGAGCGGTCGTCCGCGCCGCGCCATCCTGCCCGTAGGGCTGCGACGGCTCACCGGCCGCGCGGCTGTTATCGAGCGCCTGCATGACCGTCTGGACCACGCGTTGCTGCGTCTCGATCGCCTGGCGCAGCAATTTCCCGTTGGCATCCGACGCCGCGTCGAGGCGGCGCTGCACCGCCTCGATCCGCCGACGATCACGCGACGCCCCGGCGATGCCGAGTTCGAGGGCAGCCTCCAGGCAGCCGACCGCCGCGCGCTTGGCCTCCGCAAGCGTCGCGCTGACGGCAAAATCCTGAGTCGAGAGGCCACGGTTTTCCTCTTCCAGGATCGCGGCCAGCGCCTCTGCGGCCTCGATTGTGCCAGCCGGTGATGTGTCGTTGTTCATGAACCTGATCCTGTCGATGAGGTGGACGCGGGAGACGCAGCGTCGTGCGAGGTTGCGGCAGACGGCATTTTCGTCTTGTGCTGTTCGGCCTCGAGCGCGCGTTCGATCATCGGCGCGAGGCCGAGGCCGCCCCGCGCCTCGATCGACTTCGCGATTGCGTCGATGAAGAAGGGCCGGAACGACTTCTCGACCGTGCCGCCGCCGAAAGGCGCCTGCGCCGAGCCGGCGGAGGAAAACATCGGCTTGAGCAGCTGGGCGATCGCCATGGCCTCGAAATGATGGGCGGCCTTCACGATTTCGGCACTGCCTTGAGGTGACTGGCCGGCCCGGGGCAGCGGCGCGGCCTGCGGCTTGGTCAGCTGATCGAGCGCAGCGCCGAGCGGCAGGCCGGACACGGAGCCTACGGTCATTGCACGACGAGCCGCGCCTGCAGGGCGCCGGCTGCCTTGATCGCCTGGAGGATGCTGATCATGTCGTGCGGCGCGACGCCCAGCGAATTCAGGCTCGAGACCAGTTGCTGCAGGCTGATGTTGCCATGCACGATATCCATCTTTTTTCCCCTGTCCTTCTTCACGGAAATCGAAGTCTGCGATGTCGAGACCGTGGTGCCGCCGGCGAGCGGATTGGGCTGGCTGACAACCGGGGTATTCTTCACCGTGACGGTGATATTCCCCTCGTCGATGGCGACGGTGCTGATCCGCACATTCGCACCCATCACGATGGTGCCGGTCGCCTCGTCGACGACGACGACCGCCGGCGTCGACGGCTGAACACGCAGATCCTCGATCTCGGCCAGATCGCTGACAACATTGCGCCCCTTGAGATCGAGGGTGATCGTGCGCGGATCGTTGACCGTTGCGATCCCCGGACCAAGACGCTCATCGATGACACGCGAAATGCGCATCGCGGTCGTGAAATCGGGGTTGCGAAGCTCGAGTTTCGGCGTCTTCTCGGACGCCAGCTTGAAGGTGACCGAACGCTCGACGATGGCACCGTTGGTGATCCGGCCGACCGTCGGGACGCCCTGCGTGAATGATGCGTTCGCCCCCGTGGCCTGGATGGCGCCGGTGACCAGAGAGCCCTGGGCGACGGCATAGACCCGGCCATCGGCGCCGAGCAGCGGGGTCACCAGCAAGGTGCCGCCGGTCAGATCCGTCGCGTCGCCCATCGCCGACACCGTGACGTCGATGGTCTCGCCACTATGGACGAAGGCCGGCAGGTTCGCCGTGACCATGACGGCGGCGATATCCTTGGTCTGCAGGTTCTGCGCCTGGCTCTGCGTGTTCACGCCAAGCCGTTCGAGCATGCCGATGAGCGACTGACGCGTGAAGACCGAGTTGTTCAGCGAGTCGCCGGTGCCTTTCAGACCGACGACGAGACCATAGCCGATCAGCTGGTTGTCGCGTATGCCCTGTATGTCGGTGATGTCCTTGATCCGGACTTGGGCGAACGCCGGCCGCATGCACTGAATCAGAATGCAGGCCGCCGCCCAGGCGATGAGAAGAACGGCCCGCCAGCGATGCTGGCCGCGGCAGCAGATTGCAAAGAAATTTCGGGTCATCCTGGCGCGATCATTTTGGTCACTGGACAGGATTTTCGCAGCAAAAAGTTAACAATTTGCAGCTATCAGAAATTTTGTGGGGCAGCGGCGCCGGCCCGCCGAGCCGGCTTCGGATGGAGAGTTGAATGACGAGAGTTTCAGGACTGCGCGGCAGCGGGCCGGTCGGCGACAGCGGCGGCAGGACCGCTCCCGCCGCTGCGGGCAGCAGCTTCACGATCATGACCCAGATCCAGCAGGCCGCTGCTCCGGTCGCGCCGGTGGACATCGCCGGGCTGATCAGCCTGCAGGACGAGGGCGGACCGGTCCGACGCGACCGCGCCGCGCACAGGGCCGGCGAACAGACGCTGGGATCGCTCGCCGCCCTCCAGGCCGCGCTGCTCGGCGGCGCCCGACCGGATCTCGACGCCCTGCGGCAAACCATCGAGGGGATGCCCCATCCCGCGGATCCGGCGCTCCAGGCCGTCATCGGCGCCATCAGGCTGCGCGCAAGGGTTGAACTCGCCCGTTACGAAACGTTGTGACCATACGGTGAATTGCTCCCTTCGTGGCCTTGGCGTCCGGTTGCCGCACGGCTATAAGCCGCCCACCTGCGGCCTCTCATCGACTGGATCAGAGGCTCGTGCGTTGGAGGAACTGACATTAATGTTAATTACTCTTGCACCGGACTATTCTCCAAGCGAGGATGAAGAGTTCATGAATCCGATGCAGGTCGAATTTTTCCGCCAGAAACTGCTTCGCTGGCGGCACGACCTGCTGATGGAAGCCAATGGAACCCTCGCCAGCCTGTCCGAGGGCGGCATTCTCGAACCCGACATTACCGACCGGGCCAGCGTCGAAACCGACCGGGCCCTCGAATTGCGCACCCGTGACCGCGCCCGCAAGCTGATCGGCAAGATCGACCAGGCGCTTGCCCGGATCGAAAACGGCACCTACGGCTATTGCGAGGAAACCGGCGAGCCGATCGGCCTGAAGCGGCTGATGGCAAGGCCGATCGCCACATTGTCGATCGAGGCACAGGAACGCCACGAGCGGCAGGAGCGGATCCAGCGGGACGACTGACGGATGCGTTGAAAACCGGCGAGGTGACAGCGCCGGCCCTTCAACCGGACGGAAGACCCGCGAGAGAGCGGAAATCCGCCTCGCTGAGAATGGCTACCCCGAGGCTGGTTGCCTTCGCGGCCTTCGAGCCGGCATCCGCGCCGACCACGACAAAGTCGGTCTTTTTCGAGACCGACTCGGTCACCTTCGCGCCCAACGCCTCCGCCCGCGCCTTGGCCTCCGGGCGGGTGAGCGACTCGAGGGTGCCGGTGAAGACGATCGTCTTGCCGGCGAGCGCCCCGCCCGCCGCCGCGACCTCGTCCTCGATGGTCAGCATCGGCACCAGGCGGTCGAGCAGGTCGCGATTGTGCGGCTCGGCGAAGAAGCCGGCGAGTTCCTCGGCGATCGACGGGCCAATCCCGGAAATCGAGCCGAGTTCGAGCCGCGCGTCGGAACCGATCACGCCCGCCTCCTCCATCTGCCGCCGCCACGCGGCATAGGACGAATAGTGCCGCGCCAGCAGCTTCGCATTCTGCTCGCCGATCCGCCTTATGCCGAGGGCGTAGATGAAGCGCGCGAGGGAAATCCGCCGGCGGGCCTCGATCGCGGCGATCAGCTTGCGCGCTGAAACCTCGCCCCAGCCCTCCAGCGCCGCGATCGCGGCCTCGCGGTCGCGCAGGACAAAAATGTCGGCCGGGCTTTCGAGCCAGCCGAGGCCGTGGAACTCCTGGACCGTCTTTTCGCCCATGCCCTCGATGTCGAAGGCGAGGCGAGAGCAGAAATGGATCAGGCGCTCGACCACCTGGGCCGGGCAGCTCAGCCCGCCGGTGCAGCGGCGCACCACCTCGCCGGCCGGGCGGATCGCCAGCGCGCCGCAGGCCGGGCAGTGATCGGGGAAGACGAAAGGCACCGAATCGGCCGGCCGGCGCTCGGGCAGGGCACGGAGGATCTGGGGAATCACGTCGCCGGCGCGCTGGAGTTCGACCGTGTCGCCAATGCGCACGTCCTTGCGGGCGATCTCGTCCTCGTTGTGCAGGGTCGCGTGGCTGACCAGCACGCCGCCGACATTAACCGGGTCGAGCCGGGCGCGGGGGGTCAGCGCGCCGGTGCGGCCGACCTGGACGTCGATCGCGCGCAGCGTGGTCAGCGCGCGCTCGGCGGGGAATTTCCAGGCCACCGCCCAGCGCGGCGCCCGGCCGGCGAAACCGAGGCGCTCCTGCAACGCCAGATCGTCGATTTTATAGACGACGCCGTCGATATCGTAATCGAGTCCGGCGCGGCGCTCGCCGATCGAGCGCTGGAAGGGTTCCGCGCCCGCCTCGCTCACCCGCTCCGCCAGCGGGTTCACCGGGAACCCCCAGCGCCGCAGCGTCGCGAGATACTCCCAATGCGTCTCGCCCACCGCTTCGCTCGACGCCCCGCGCGCATAGGCGAAGAGCGACAGCCGGCGGGATGCGGTCACCGCGGGATCAAGCTGGCGCAGGCTGCCGGCCGCCGCATTGCGCGGATTGGCGAACTGGCGCGCCTGGCCCTGGTTGAGCGCGATGAAATCCGTCTTGGTCATGTAGACCTCGCCACGGATCTCGATGAAATCGGGCGCGTCGTCCGGCAGGGTTGCGGGGAGTTCGCGCAGCGTGCGGAGGTTTTCGGTGACGTCCTCGCCCTCGGTGCCGTCGCCGCGCGTCGCGCCACGCACGAAGCGGAGGTTCTCGTAGGTCAGCGAGATCGACAGACCGTCGATCTTGGGTTCGGCCACGAAGGCGAGCGGGGCCGTGCCGAGGCCGAGGAAGCGACGGATGCTGGCGCAGAATTCGACGAAATCCGCGGGCTCGAACACGTTGTCGAGAGAGAGCATGGGAATGCGGTGGCGCACCTTGCCGAACGCGCCGGACGGGGCCGTGCCGACCTGGTCGAGGGCGGCGGCGAGATCGGGATGCGCGGCGCGCAGGGACGCGGCTTCGCGGCGCAACGCGTCATAGGCCGCATCGTCCATGATCGGCGCATCGTCGCGATAATAGGCGGCATCGGCGGCGGCGAGCCGCTCGACCAGTTCGGCCAGCCGCGCCTTCGGGTC
>JAJZFF010000591.1 GCA_021805485.1 Pseudomonadota bacterium | reverse complement strand
GCAGCGAGGCGTTCCTCTCCGACACGCATGGCCGCGATCACATCACCATCGGCGAGCTGGCGCTCGACGCCGATCACCGGATCACCGCCATGCGGGTGACCGACACGGCGAACATGGGTGCCTATCTGTCGAATTTCGGCCCCTTCATCCCGACCCTCGCAGGCACCAAGGTGCTTGCCAGCGTCTATGGCATGCAGGCGATCCATGCCCGGGTGTTCGGCGTGTTCACCAACACCGTGCCGGTCGACGCCTATCGCGGCGCCGGGCGCCCTGAGAGCAACTATCTCGTCGAACGCCTGATCGACGCCGCCGCCCGCGAACTCGGGATCGACAGCGCCGAGCTGCGCCGCATCAACATGGTGCCGTCCAGCGCCATGCCCTTCACGACCGCGATGGCGCAGACCTACGATTCGGGCGATTTCCACAAGGTGCTCGACCACGCGCTCGGGCTGATCGACTGGAAGGGCTTCCCCGCCCGCCGCGCCAGGTCCGCCGCAGCCGGCAAGCGCCGCGGCATCGGCATGGCGTATTATCTCGAAGCCACCGGCGGCGCCCCCGAGGAACGCGCCGAGATCCGCTTCACCAAGGATGGGTATGTCGATGTCTATGTCGGCACCCAGTCCACCGGGCAGGGCCATGAAACCGCCTATGTCCAGCTGGTGAACGACCGGCTCGGCATCGACCCGGACAAGATCCGCGTCCGCCAGGGCGATACCGACACGATCCCGCAGGGTGGCGGCACCGGCGGCGCGCGCAGCCTCTATTCCGAGGGTCAGGCCATCGCGCTCACCACCGCGACCATTCTGGAAAAGGGGCGCAAGGCCGCGGCCGACCATCTGGAGGCCGCGGAGGCCGACATCGTTTTCCAGGACGGCGCTTTCCGCATCGTCGGCACCGACCGGGCGATCGATGTCGTCACGCTGGCGGCGGATCTGCACGGCGAGCAGGGCAACGCGCTCGATACCGCCGAGATCGCCAAGATCGAGAAGCACACCTTCCCGAACGGCTGCCACGTCGCCGAGGTCGAGATCGATCCGGAAACCGGCGTCACCTCGGTGCTGCGCTATCTCGTCTGCGACGATGTCGGCACCATCGTGAACCCGATGATCGTGCGCGGGCAGGTGCATGGCGGCGTCGCCCAGGGGCTCGGCCAGGCCCTGCTGGAAAACACCGCCTACGACCCGGAGTCGGGCCAGCTCGTCGCCGGCAGCCTGATGGACTACGCGCTGCCCCGCGCCGACGATCTGCCGGATATCGAGGTGGAATTCGTCTCGGTGCCCTGCGCCTCGAACCCGCTCGGCGTGAAGGGCGCGGGCGAGGCCGGCGCCGTCGGCTCGCCGCCGGCGCTGATCAACGCGGTGATCGACGCGCTTGCCGCCGACGGTATCCGCGAGATCGACATGCCGGCGACACCCGAGCGCGTCTGGCAGGCGATCGCGGCGCGGCAGGCCGCTTGATCCACCTGGTCAAGCTCGCGGTCGGCGTGAAGGATCCCGGCCATCTGGCCGAGATCCAGCGTCGCCGCGCCGAGGCCGACCCGCCGCTGCGCCACCAGACCCGCAGCTTTCCCAAGCGCGCGGCGGAGCTGACCGATGGCGGGTCGATCTACTGGGTCATTACTGGCGCCGTGCTGGTTCGCCAGCGTGTGCTCGACGTCATCGAGGATGTCTGGGATGACGGCACAACCTGCACCGGCCTCGTGCTCGACCCCACCCTCGTCCGGGTCGAGGCGCGGCCGATGAAGCCCTTCCAGGGCTGGCGCTATCTCGCGCCGGACGACGCACCGGCTGACCTGCCGGAGGGCGGCCGTACCTCCGGCATCGAGCAACTGCCGCCGGCGCTCCGGCGCGACCTGCGCGCCCTGGCGCTGCTGCCATGACGTTCCGCCTGCCCTGGTCGCGCCCCCGCGTGCCGGTGATCCGCCTCGCCGGTCTGATCTCGCCGCGCGAGGGGGCGGTCAATCTCGAACGTTTTGCTCCGGCCATCGACCGTGGTTTCGACCTCGCGAAGAGTGGCACGAAGCTGCTGATCCTTGCGATCGAGAGCCCCGGCGGCTCGCCGGTGCAATCCGACCTGATCAGCCGGCATATCCGCCGCAAGGCCGAGGAGACGGGCGTGCGCGTTCTTGCCGTGATCGGCGATGTCGGCGCTTCCGGCGGCTACTGGATCGCCTGTGCGGGCGATGAGATTTTCGCCAATCCGATGTCGATCGTCGGCTCGATCGGGGTGGTCGGCGGCGGCTTCGGCGTGCATGACCTGATCCGCCGCTTCGGGATCGAGCGCCGCATCGTCACCGCCGGCGCCAACAAGCTGCGCAACGACCCGTTCTCGCCCGAGCGGCCGGGGGACGCCGCATTCAACCAGAAATTGCTCGACGACATTCACGCGGCTTTCAAGGCGTGGGTGCGCGAGCGCCGCGGCGGTGCGCTGAAGGGCGACGACACAGTGTTCGACGGGTCCTACATGCTGGGCAGTTCTGCCATGGAACGCGGCCTGATCGACGGGTTCGGCGATGTGCGCGGCCTGATCACCGGGCGCTGCGGCCCGCGCGCCAAGCCGATCTTTCTTGGCCCGAAGCGGAAATTCTCGCTGCTGCGGCTGTTCGGCCGCTCCACCCTGATCGAACTCGCCAATGCGATGGAGGCCGAGGCGCTCATGCCGAAACTCGGCTGAGCGCCCCGGTCGCTTCGGCGTCTTACGACGCCTGGGTCACGAACTTGGTGGCGAGATAGGCCTCGATCGCCTCGGCGCCGCCCTCCCAGCCATAGCCGCTGTCCTTCATGCCGCCGAACGGCGTCTCGGGCAGGGCGATGCCGTGAT
>JAJZFF010000440.1 GCA_021805485.1 Pseudomonadota bacterium | reverse complement strand
CGACGCGTGAGCGCCCCCTCCCCTGCCCCGTTCATCGAGCTGCGGCGGGGTGCCGCACCGCTGCTGGTCAGCATTCCGCATACGGGGACCGAAATTCCCGAGGCGCTGGCGGGGGATTTCGTCTCGTCCTGGCAGGCGCTGCGGGATGCGGACTGGTGGATCGACCGGCTCTACGATTTCGCGCCCGCGCTCGATGCGACGGTGATCCGCACGCGGATCTCGCGCAGCGTGATCGATGTGAACCGCGATCCGTCCGGTGCGTCGCTCTATCCGGGCCAGGCGACGACCGGGCTGTGCCCGACCACGGATTTCGACGGCGTGCCGCTCTATCGCGACGGGCGGGAGCCGGACGAAGCGGAAATCGCAAGGCGCCGGCAGGCATTTCACGATCCCTATCACGATGTTATCGCGGATGAGATCGCGCGGCTGCGGGCGCTGCACGGGCGCGTGGTGCTGTATGACTGCCACTCGATCCGCTCGGTGATTCCGCGGCTGTTCGAGGGCGAGCTGCCGGTCTGCAATATCGGTACCGATCGCGGGCGGGCCGCCGATCCGCGACTTGCCGCTCGGATCGCCGGACGTTGCGCCGAGGCCGGGTTCAGTCACATCACTAACGGACGGTTTGTCGGCGGCTGGATCACGCGGCGTCACGGCGCGCCGGCCGAAGGCGTGCATGCGGTGCAGATGGAACTCGCCTGCCGCGGCTACATGGAGGAGCCGTCGGCACCCAGTGCGGCGAACTGGCCGACGCCGTACGATCCGGCGCGGGCGGCGACGCTGCGTGGCGTGCTGGAGGGGATTTTGCGCGACTGCGTCGATTTCGCGAACTCGAAGGAATGAACAGGATGAATCGTCGTCTCGACAATGCGCGGACGATCCGCGCGCCGCATGGCAACGACCTCAGCGCCCGGTCCTGGCTGACCGAGGCGCCGCTGCGGATGCTGATGAACAATCTCGACCCCGACGTCGCGGAGCGGCCGGAGGAACTCGTCGTCTATGGCGGGATCGGCCGGGCGGCGCGGGACTGGGAGAGTTTCGACCGCATTCTCGGCGCGCTGCGCGACCTCGGGCCGGAGGAGACGCTGCTGGTGCAGTCGGGCAAGCCGGTCGGCGTGTTCCGCACCCATGCGGACGCGCCGCGCGTGCTGATCGCCAATTCCAACCTGGTGCCGAACTGGGCGAACTGGCAGCATTTCCACGAACTCGATCGCAAGGGCCTGATGATGTACGGCCAGATGACGGCGGGGTCGTGGATCTATATCGGCTCGCAGGGCATCGTGCAGGGCACGTATGAGACCTTCGTCGAGGCCGGGCGGCAGCATTACGGCGGCGATCTCGCCGGGCGGTGGATCCTGACCGGCGGGCTTGGCGGCATGGGCGGGGCGCAGCCGCTGGCGGCGACGATGGCCGGGGCCTCGATGATCGCGGTGGAGTGCACGCCCTCGCGCATCGAGATGCGGCTGCGCACGCGCTATCTCGACCGCCGGGCCGACACGCTCGACGAGGCGATGGCGATGCTGGAGGAGGCGAAGCGGGCCGGAAAGCCGGTCTCGATCGGGCTGCTCGGCAATGCCGCGGAGGTGTTTCCCGAACTCGTCCGCCGCGGCATCCGCCCGGATATCGTGACCGACCAGACCTCGGCGCATGATCCGGTGAACGGCTACCTGCCGGCGGGATGGACGCTGGAGCACTGGGCGGCGATGCGCGAGCGCGACCCCGAGGCGGTGGCGCTGGCGGCGAAGCGGTCGATGGCCGGGCAGGTGCGGGCGATGCTCGATTTCTGGCGGATGGGAATTCCGGTGCTCGACTACGGCAACAACATCCGCGCCATGGCGCAGGAGATGGGGGTGGCCGACGCGTTCGACTTTCCGGGCTTCGTGCCGGCCTATATCCGGCCGCTGTTCTGCCGGGGGATCGGGCCGTTCCGCTGGGCGGCGCTGTCGGGCGATCCGGAGGACATCTACCGGACGGACGCGAAGGTGAAGGAGCTGATCCCCGACGATCCGCACCTGCATCACTGGCTCGACATGGCGCGCGAGCGGATCGCCTTCCAGGGCCTGCCGGCGCGGATCTGCTGGGTGGGGCTCGGGCAGCGGCACCGTCTCGGCCTCGCCTTCAACGAGATGGTGGCGCGGGGCGAGCTTTCGGCGCCGGTGGTGATCGGGCGGGACCATCTCGATTCCGGCTCGGTCGCCAGCCCCAACCGCGAGACCGAGGCGATGCGCGACGGGTCGGACGCGGTGTCGGACTGGCCGCTGCTCAACGCGCTGCTCAACTGCGCCTCGGGGGCGACCTGGGTCTCGCTGCATCATGGCGGCGGGGTCGGCATGGGGTATTCGCAGCATGCGGGGATGGTGATCGTCGCCGACGGCACCGAGGCGGCGGCGAAGCGGCTGGAGCGGGTATTGTGGAACGACCCGGCGACCGGGGTGATGCGCCATGCCGATGCGGGCTACGACATCGCCATCGACTGCGCGCGGGAGAACGGGCTGAACCTGCCGGGGATCACCGGCTGAGGTTCAGGGGGCGGCCGGACCGTCCGGCCGGTCGCCCATCGAGGAGCGGGTGCCCAGCGCGTAGCGGGCGCCGGGGTGGATGAACTCGGTCTGGGTGGCGGGGAGGCCGCCGCTCCAGGTGCGGCGGAGGACGACGAGGCAGGCCTGCTCCTCGTCGCGGCCGATCTCGAGCAGGGCACGGATCTCGGGCGAGGGCGTGGTCGCGTAGACGACGTGCTCGGTCTCGGTCGCCGGGCCGAGGCGGAGGAGATAGGCGGCGACGGTCTCCTTCGTGAAATCCTGTTCGAGGAAATCCGGGGCGAAGC
>JAJZFF010000619.1 GCA_021805485.1 Pseudomonadota bacterium | reverse complement strand
GCCGAGGCCTGGCCGCGCGAACTCTCGGGCGGCATGCTCAAACGCGTCGCCGTGGCCACCGTGTTCGCCAACGGCGCGCGCGTGCTGCTGCTGGACGAGCCGTTCGGCGCGCTCGACTACGTCACCAAGCGGCAGCTGCACGAGGTGCTGCTGGCGTTGTGGGCGGAGGGCGGGACGGGGGCGCGGCGGACGGTGATGTTCGTCACCCACGACGTGGACGAGGCGCTGACGCTGGCCGACCGCATCGTGGTGATGAACGCGGGCCGCGTCGTCGAGGACATCGCCGTGCGCGCGCCGCGCCCGCGCGATACCGATGCGCTGCTGCGCCCGGAGATGGTGGCGCACAAGCACCTGCTGCTGCGCCATCTCGGCCTGGAGCGGCTGGCCCGTCCCGGGACGGCGTCATGAGCGGGCGCGTTCTGGCGCCGCGGGCGCGGCGGCTGATCGGCGTCGCGGTGCTGCTGGCGCTGGCCGGCTGCTGGCAGATTCTCTCCATCGCCTTCCCCGCCGAGGCGCTGCCCGGCGAGCCGATGGTGCCGGGCTGGCAGGTGCTCGTCACCCACACCTTCCTGCTGCTCGCCGATTACTGGGCCGGCGGGCTCGGCGTGCCCTCCGTCGCCGGCGGCGCGCCGCCGAGCTATCTCGCGGCGTTCCTGGCCGTGATCAGCAACTCGCTGGATACGATGGTGCGGCTCTATACCGGCCTGGCGCTCGGCGTCGTGCTGGGTGGCGTGCTGGGGCTGTCGGTCTCGTTCTCGCGCCTGACGCGCCGGTTGCTGGCGCGGCCGGTGGAATTCCTGCGCACCCTGCCGCTGCTGGCGATGGTGCCGCTGTTCCAGATCTGGTTCGGCATCGATTTCATCGGCAAGGTCGCGTTCGTCGCCTACGGCACCGGCGTCATCATCTTCGCCGGCATCGTCAACGCGGTGGGCAACGTGCCGCAGATCTACATCGACAACGCGCGCATGCTCGGCGCGACGCGGCTGGAGCTCTATCGCAGCGTGATCCTGCCGGCGATCTTTCCCGAATTGCGGGCCTCGATCCTGCTCAGCCTCGGCACCGCCTGGGCGGCGGCGCTCGGCGCGGAATATCTCGGCGCGCAGTCCGGCCTCGGCTACATCATCGTCTATTCCGAGCAGTTCGCCTATCTCGACCGCATGTTCCTCGTCGCCCTGCTGTTCGTGCTCTACGCCTCGGCGAGCTACGCGCTGTTCGAGGCGGCATCGCGGCGGCTGCTGCGCTGGACGGCGCGCGCGGGGCGGGAGATCGTGGTGGCGTGAGCGTGGTGCGCGCGATCAGGCTCAAACCGGCGCGAGGCGCTTGATCAGGGCCGAGAGCCGGTGGCGGCGCAGTTCCGCGCGGGCGGCGGCGCCGCCGGTCATGTAGTTGAGCTGCACCACGTAGCGCTGGCCGACGAAGGTCTTGTGGCCGTGCCAGGCCTCCGTGGTGTTGGGGAACACCAGCAGCGTGCCGTCCACCGGCGGCACCTCGACGGCGTAGTTTTCCAGGTCCCCAGGCCCGCGCAGCAGGCGCAGGCAGCCCTCGTGGCGCGCCCAGGCGGCGGTGGAGGGGTTCAGGTAGAGCAGCACCGTCACCCGCTTGGCGGTGGAGTCGCAATGGATCTGCCCGTCCCGCTCGCGCGAGACGCCGCGCAGCGTGATCATCGTCGCCGCGCCGTCGAGGTCGAGGCCGAAGCGGGCGGCGATGGTATCGCGCAGGCGCGCGCCCTCCAGCGCCTCCGCCAGCGCCGCGGCGCGCGGGCCGAGCCGGAGCGAGGCGAGCGGGAAGGAGCCGCCGCGCGTCATCGGCGGCAGGTCGGCGACGACGCCCTCCAGCACGCCGGGCGGCACGAAGCGCGGCACGACGAGATGGGCGAACGGGTCCGTCGCCACCGGCAGCCCGCCCAGCGCCGCGTAGTCCAGCGTGATCGCCTCCGATGCCATCGCGTCCTCCTCGCCCCCACCTGGAACCCCAAGCCAGCCACCCCGGAGCGGCCAGCATATAGAAGTGTGGCGCGGGGGCAAAAGGCGACGCCGGCGTTGCCCGCGCGCGGCGGAGCGGCTACATGCGCGCTGCCCGATGGACGCCGCCGCCGCTCTCCCCCCGAAGCTGCCCGATCCGCCGCTGCCCGCCGGTGCGGGGCCGCTCGCCGCCTATCGCGCCCGGCTCGGCGCCGGGGACTTGTCCACCGATCCGGCCCAGGCGCTCGCCGCCGAGCGGCTGCAGGAGCTCTGGGCCCGGCTGCGCGGCTACGATCCGCCGCCGCGTCCGGAGCCGGCGGGCGGGCTGCTGGCGCGGCTGCTGCGCCGCAAGCCGGCGGATTGGGCGCCGGAGGGGCGGCCGAACGGGCTCTACCTCGTCGGCGCCGTCGGCCGCGGCAAGTCGATGCTGATGGACCTGTTCTTCGCCACCGCGACGGTGGCGCGCAAGCGGCGGGTGCATTTCCACGCATTCATGCAGGAGGCGCATGGCCGCTTCCACGCGCTCAAGGGTGACGGCGCAGACCCCATTCCGCCGCTGGCCGATGCGCTGGCGGAAGAGGCGGCGCTGCTCTGCTTCGACGAGTTGCAGGTGACGGACATCGCCGACGCGATGATCCTCGGCCGGCTCTTCGCCGCCCTGTTCGAGCGCGGGGTGGTGGTGGTGGCGACCTCCAACACCGCGCCGGACGACCTGTTCCGCGGCCAGCCCGGGCGCGACGCGTTCCAGCCCTTCATCGACCTGATCAAGCGCCATCTCGACCTGCTGGTGCTGGAGGGTAGGCAGGATTGGCGGCGCGGCCGGCTTCGCTCGCTGCCATGCTGGCAGGTGCCGGCGGACGCGATGGCGACGCGCACGCTCGATGCCGCCTTCGCCGAGTGGGCCGAGGGCGAGGCCGCGCCGGCGCGCATCACCGTGCTCGGCCGGACCCTGGAGATGCCTCTGGCGGCGGGGCGGGTGGCGCGGTTCGCCTTCGCCGATCTCTGCGCCCGCCCGCTCGGCCCGGCGGACTATCTCGCGCTGGCGACGCATTTCGAGGCCCTGGTGGTGGACGACGTGCCCCGCCTCTCGCCGGCGAATTTCGACGAGGCGCGGCGCTTCATCACCCTGATCGACGCGCTCTACGAGCACCGGGTGAAGCTCTACGCCACCGCCGCCGCCGCGCCGGACGCGCTCTACCGCAGCGGCGAGGGGGCAGAGGCGTTCGCGCGCACCGCCTCGCGGCTGATCGAGATGCAGAGCGCCGCCTACCTTGCTCTTCCGCACCTGACGTGAGCGCGCAGCCGAGATGAGACCGCATCCGGCACGAGACCGCTTCGGCTTGCTGCAGGTGCGGCAATGGGCTAGGTCACTCGCGCCTTTCCCGACCGAGGCTGCGGCGCGAAAGGCGCTGCCCGCCGCCGGGTGGCACGTTCCCGCAGGGCCGTGCCGCCCCTCGTCCCGCCCGTGGTAAGGAACCCGTCCATGGCTCGCAACAAGATCGCCCTCATCGGTGCCGGCAATATCGGCGGCACGCTGGCCCATCTCATCGGCCTCAAGGAACTCGGCGATGT
Organism: Pseudomonadota bacterium; assembly: GCA_021805485.1. Next base: position 8,653 of record JAJZFF010000619.1, on the reverse strand, counting down.
CGTGCTGTTCGATGTCTTCGGCGGCGTCGCCGCCGGCAAGGCGCTCGACATCATGCAGTCCGGCCCGGTGGACGATTTCGACTCGGCGATGTCCGGCGGCTCGGACTACGCCGCCATCGCCGGCGCCGACGTGGTCATCGTTACCGCCGGCTTCCCGCGCCAGCCGGGCATGTCGCGCGACGATCTCGTCGCCAAGAACGCCGGCGTGATCGCCGAGGTGGCGGCGGGGATCAAGACCTACTGCCCGGGCGCCTTCGTCATCGTCATCACCAATCCGCTCGATGCCATGGTGTGGGTGATGAAGGAGAAGTCCGGCCTGCCGGCGGAGCGTGTCGTCGGCATGGCCGGCGTGCTGGACAGCGCCCGCTTCCGCCTGTTCCTGGCTCAGGAATTCAAGGTCTCGGTGGAGGACGTCACCGCCTTCGTGCTCGGCGGGCATGGCGACACGATGGTGCCGCTGATCCGCTATTCCACCGTCGCCGGCATTCCCGTGCCGGACCTGATCCGCATGGGCTGGACGACGCAGGAGCGCATCGACGCGATCTGTGCGCGCACCGCCAATGGCGGCGGCGAGATCGTCAAGCTGCTCGAGCGCGGCAGCGCTTTCTACGCGCCGGCCGCCTCCGCCATCGCCATGGCCGAGAGCTACCTCAAGGACAAGAAGCGCGTGCTGCCCTGCGCCGCCTGGCTCTCCGGGCAGTATGGCATCGACGGGCTCTATGTCGGCGTGCCGGTGGTGATCGGCGCCGGCGGGGTGGAGCGCGTCGTCGAGATCGCGCTGAACCCGGAGGAGAAGGCGGCGTTCGACAAATCCTGCGACGCGGTGCGCGGGCTGATCGACGCCTCCAAGAAGCTGGTCGGCTAGGCGCATGAACATTCACGAGTACCAGGCCAAGGCCCTGCTGCGCCGCTACGGCGTGGCGGTGCTGGACGGCCACGTCGCCTGGACGCCGGAGGAGGCGGAGGCGGCGGCGACGAAGCTCCCGGGCCCGGTGTTCGTGGTCAAGGCGCAGATCCACGCCGGCGGCCGCGGGGCGGGGCACTTCGCCGCGGACCCGGCCGGCAAGGGCGGCGTGCGCCTCGCCCGCTCGGCCGAGGCGGTGCGCGAGGCGGCGGCGGCGATGCTCGGCCAGACGCTGGTGACGAAGCAGACCGGCCCGGCCGGGCGCGTCGTCAACCGCGTCTATGTCGAGGCTGGCTGCGACATCGCGCGCGAGCTCTATCTGTCGCTGCTGATCGATCGCGCCGTCGGGCGCATCACCCTCGTCGCCTCGCGCGAGGGCGGCATGGAGATCGAGGAGGTGGCGGCGCGGAGCCCGGAGAAGATCCTGCGTGCGCCGATCGACCCGGCCAGCGGCATCTCCGCCTTCCACGCCCGCAAGCTCGCCTTCGGGCTCGGCCTCGCCGGGGCGCAGATCGGCGCCTTCGCGGGTTTCGTCGGCGCGCTCTACCGCGCCTTCACCGAGCTCGACGCCTCGATCGTCGAGATCAATCCGCTCGTCGTCACCGGCGAGGGCGCGGTGGTGGCGCTGGATGCGAAGATGGCGTTCGACGACAACGCGCTGTTCCGCCACCGCGAGCTGGACGCGCTGCATGATCCGGCCGAGGAGGATCCGAAGGAGCGCGAGGCGGCGCTGTTCGGCCTCAACTACGTGGCGCTGGACGGCACCATCGGCTGCATGGTCAACGGCGCCGGCCTGGCCATGGCGACCATGGACATCATCAAGCTCTATGGCGGCGCGCCGGCGAACTTCCTCGATGTCGGCGGCGGCGCGACCAAGGAGCGGGTGGCGGCGGCGTTCAAGATCATCCTCTCGGATCCCAACGTCGAAGGCATCCTCGTTAACATTTTCGGCGGTATCATGCGCTGCGACGTCATCGCCGAGGGCGTCGTGGCGGCGGCGCGCGAGACCTCGCTGACGGTGCCGCTGGTGGTGCGGCTGGAGGGGACGAACGTGGCGCTCGGCAAGGAGATCCTGGCGCGCTCCGGCCTCAAGATCATCGCCGCCGACAATCTCGCCGATGCCGCCGAAAAGGTGGTCGGCGCCGTGCGGGAGGCGGTGTGATGGCGATTCTCGTCGATGCGAACACGAAAGTGATCACGCAGGGCTTCACCGGCGCGCAGGGCACGTTCCATTCCGAGCAGGCGCTGGCCTACGGCACCAAGGTCGTGGGCGGGGTGACGCCGGGCAAGGGCGGGGGGCGCCATCTCGACCTGCCGGTGTTCGACACCGTGGCCGAGGCGCGTGCGCTGACCGGGGCGAACGCCTCGGCGATCTACGTGCCGCCCGCCGGCGCGGCGGACGCCATCCTGGAAGCGATCGACGCCGGCATCGCGCTCATCGTCTGCATCACCGAGGGCATTCCGGTGCTCGACATGGTGCGGGTGAAGCGCGCGCTGGATGGCTCGCGCTCGCGGCTGATCGGGCCGAACTGCCCCGGCGTCATCACCCCGGAGGCGTGCAAGATCGGCATCATGCCCGGCCACATCCATCGCCGCGGCCGCATCGGCATCGTCTCGCGCTCCGGCACGCTGACCTACGAGGCGGTGGCGCAGACCACCGCGGCCGGGCTCGGCCAGAGCACCTGCGTCGGCATCGGCGGCGATCCGGTGAAGGGCACCGACTTCATCGAGGTGCTGGAGATGTTCCTCGCCGACGCCGAGACCGAGGCGGTGATCATGATCGGCGAGATCGGCGGGGCGAGCGAGATCGACGCCGCCGAGTTCCTCGCCCGCTCGCCGGTGAAGAAGCCGGTCGTCGGCTTCGTGGCCGGCGCCACCGCCCCGCCGGGGCGGCGCATGGGCCATGCCGGCGCCGTGATCAGCGGCGGGCGCGACACGGCGGGGGCGAAGATGGAGGCCATGCGCGCCGCCGGCATCCATGTCGCCGAAAGCCCCGCCGCGCTCGGCAGCACCATGGTCCGCGCCTTGGGCCGATAGCGCCTTTCCTGCTGCACCACGCAACGATCGCGGAGACAAGCGACGATGGCCGGCGTTGACATTCTCGCCACCGCCTTCAATGGCGCCAATGCGGCATTCCTGGCGGATCTCTACGCGCGCTGGGTGGCGAACCCGGGCGCGGTCGATCCGAGCTTCGGGGAGCTGTTCGGCGCGCTGAACGACGAGGCGCGCTCGGTGCTCACCGATGCCGCCGGCGCCTCCTGGGCGCCAAGGCCGCGCGCCGGCGCCGCGGAGGAAGCGGCCCCCCGCCCTGGTTCGGCCCAGGGCCCGGGCTCGGCCGCGCGCGAGACCTCGCCGGAAGCGGTGCGCGCGGCGGCGCTGGACAGTCTGCGCGCGCTGATGCTGATCCGCACCTATCGCGTGCGCGGCCATCTCGAAGCGCGGCTGGATCCGCTGGGGCTGCAGGTGCCGAAGCCGCATCCCGAGCTCGATCCCGCCGCCTACGGCTTCACCCCGGCCGACTATGACCGGCCGATCTTCATCGACAACGTGCTCGGCCGTGAGAGCGCGACCATCCGCGAGATTCTCGGCATCGTGCGCGAGAGCTATTGCGGCCCGATCGGCGTCGAGTTCATGCACATCCAGGATCCGGACCGCAAATCCTGGATCCAGCGCCGCATCGAGGGCGCGCCCTGGCGCCAGCACGCCGCCGACGAGGCGCGCCGCGCCATCCTGCAGCAGCTCACCGAGGCCGAGGGATTCGAGACCTTCTGCCAGAAACGCTTCGTCGGCACCAAGCGCTTCGGCCTCGAAGGCGGCGAGGTGCTGATCCCGGCGCTGCACGCCATCATCGCCACCGCCGCCGCCGACGGCGTGCGCGAGATCTGCATCGGCATGCCGCATCGCGGCCGGCTGAACACGCTGGTCAACATCGTGCGCAAGCCCTTCACCGCGATCTTCAGCGAGTTCGCCGGCGTCGGCGCCAATCCGGACGACGTGCAGGGCTCGGGCGACGTGAAATACCATCTCGGCACCTCGACCGATGTCGAGATCGGCGGGCAGATGGTGCATCTGTCGCTGCAGCCCAATCCGTCGCATCTCGAGGCGGTGGACCCCGTCGTCGTCGGCAAGGTGCGCGCGCGCCAGGACATGGCCGGGGACACGGCGCGGCGCCGCTCGGTGATGGGCGTCCTGATGCACGGGGACGCCGCCTTCGCCGGCCAGGGCCTGGTCTACGAGACGCTGGCGATGAGCGAGCTGATCGGCTACCGCACCGGCGGCACCGTGCACATCGTGCTCAACAACCAGATCGGCTTCACCACCGTGCCGGCCCACGCCTATTCCGGACTCTATTGCACGGACGTGGCGAAATCGATCCAGGCGCCGATCCTGCATGTCAATGGCGACGATCCCGAGGCGGTGGTGTTCTGCGCCGCGATGGCCGCCGCCTACCGCCAGCAATTCGCCGCCGACATCGTGCTCGACATCGTCTGCTACCGCCGCCACGGCCACAACGAGGCCGACGAGCCGGCCTTCACGCAGCCGCTGATGTACCGCGCCATCGGCGCCCACCCGACGACGCGCGCGCTCTACGCCGAGCGCCTCGCCGCCGAAGGGGTGCTCGACGCCGCGGCGGCGCAGGCGATGTGGGACCAGTTCAATGCCACGCTGGAGCAGTCCTTCCAGGCGGCGCAGGCGTACAAGCCGAACAAGGCGGACTGGCTGGAGGGCCACTGGTCCGGATTGAAGGAGGCCGACCAGCAGAGCGAGTGGCTGGAGGAATCGACCGCCGTGCCGGCGGCGCGGCTGCGCGAGATCGGCGCCGCGCTGGCTGCGACGCCCCCGGATTTCGACGTCAATCCAAAGATCGCCCGCCAGCTCGACGCGAAGAAGAAGATGATCGACAGCGGCGAGGGCATCGACTGGGCGACCGGCGAGGCGCTCGCCTTCGGCAGCCTGCTGCTGGAAGGCCACCGCGTGCGTCTCTCCGGCGAGGATTGTCAGCGCGGCACCTTCAGCCAGCGCCACGCCGTGCTCATCGACCAATCCAACCAGAACGAATACGTGCCGCTCAACAACATCGCCCCGGTGCAGGCGAAGATCGAGATCTACAATTCGCTGCTCTCCGAGGCCGGCGTGCTCGGCTTCGAATACGGCTACTCGCTCGCGGATCCGCGCACGCTGGTGCTGTGGGAGGGGCAGTTCGGCGATTTCGCCAATGGCGCGCAGGTGATCATCGATCAGTTCCTGGCCTCGGGCGAGACCAAATGGCTGCGCATGTCCGGCCTGGTGCTGCTGCTGCCACACGGCTACGAAGGCCAGGGGCCGGAGCATTCCTCGGCGCGGCTGGAGCGCTACCTGCAGCTCTGCGCCGAGCGCAACATGACGGTGGCGAACCTCACGACACCGGCCAACTATTTCCACGCCCTGCGCCGCCAGCTCAAGCGCAACTTCCGCAAGCCGCTGGTGCTGATGACGCCGAAATCGCTGCTGCGCCACAAGCTCGCCGTCTCGTCGCTGGCGGACATGGCCGAGGGCAGCGCGCTCGCCACGGTGATCGACGAGATCGACCCGATCGCGCCGGACGAGCGCGTGCGCCGCGTCGTGCTGTGCAGCGGCAAGGTCTATTACGACCTGCTCGCCGAACGCCGCGCCCGCGCGGTGGAGGACATCGCGATCGTCCGCGTCGAGCAGCTCTATCCGTTCCCGACCATCTCGCTGCCGAAGGTGCTCTCGCGCTACCGCAACGCGCAGGTGATCTGGTGCCAGGAGGAGCCGGCGAACATGGGCGCCTGGTGCTACGTGGACCGGCGGATCGAGAAAGTGCTCGGCGACATCGACGTCGCCGCCACGCGACCGCGCTATATCGGCCGCGAGGAGGCGGCGAGCCCGGCGACGGGGCTGGCAAAAATCCATGCCGCGCAGCAGGCTGCGCTGGTGAGCGCGGCGCTGACGATCGATTGAAGGACATCGCGATGGCCACCGAAATCAAAGTCCCCACCCTGGGCGAGAGCGTCTCCACCGCGACGGTCGCGCGCTGGCTCCGCCAGCAGGGCGAGACCGTCGCCGCGGACGAGCCGCTGGTCGAGCTGGAGACCGACAAGGTGACGGTGGAGGTGAACGCGCCGTCCGCCGGCGTGCTCGCCGAGATCCGTGTCGCCGAGGGCGGCGAGGTCGAGGTCGGCGCCGTGCTCGGCACGGTGGATGCGGCCGGGGCGGCGACCCACGCGCCGGGGCCGGCGGCCAATCCCTCGGCCGGCGTGCACGCGCCGCCGCGGCCCTCCGGCCCGGTCGCGCGCCCGGCGACGCCGCCGGCCGACATCGCCGCGCATCCGCCGCTGCCGGCGGCGGCGAAAATGATGGCCGAGCAGCAGTTGGCGCCGGCGGACCTCGGCGCCGGCAGCGGCAAGGACGGACGCATCACCAAGGGCGACGTGCTCGGCTTCCTCGCCCGCGCCACCTCTACCCCGCCCGCCGCGCCCACTTCCACCCCGCCCGCGCCGGTGAGCGTGCGCAGCGAGGCGGCGCGCGAGGAGCGCGTGCGCATGACGCGCCTGCGCCGCACCATCGCGCTCAGGCTGAAGGAGGCGCAGAACACCGCCGCCATGCTCACCACCTTCAACGAGGTGGATATGAGCGCGGCGCAGGCGATGCGGGCGGAGTATCGCGAGGCGTTCGAGAAGAAGCACCCGGGCGCGCGGCTCGGCTTCATGTCGCTGTTCGTGCGCGCCTGCGTCGTCGCGCTGAAGGAGTTTCCCGCCGTCAACGCCGAGATCGACGGCGACGAGATCATCTACAAGAACTACGTCCACATGGGCATCGCCGTCGGCGGCGCCTCCGGCCTCGTCGTGCCGGTGGTGCGCGACGCCGACCGCATGGGTTTCGCCGACATCGAGCGTACCATCGCCGATTTCGGCCGCCGCGCGCGCGACGGTGCGCTGAAGCTGGAGGAACTCACCGGCGGCACCTTCAGCATCACCAATGGCGGCGTCTATGGTTCGCTGATGTCCACGCCGATCCTCAATCCGCCGCAATCGGGCATTCTCGGCATGCACAAGATCCAGGACCGGCCGGTGGCGGTGAACGGCAAGGTCGAGATCCGGCCGATGATGTATCTGGCGCTGTCCTACGACCACCGCGTCGTCGATGGCCGCGAAGCGGTCTCGTTCCTCGTCCGGGTCAAGGAAGGGGTCGAGGATCCGCGCCGCCTGCTGCTGGATCTCTGAGCCATGGACGGGGAATTCGACGTTCTGGTGATCGGCGGCGGGCCCGGCGGCTATGTCTGCGCCATCCGCGCCGCGCAACTCGGGCTGCGCGTCGCCTGCGCCGAGAAGCGCGCGACGCTGGGCGGCACCTGCCTCAATATCGGCTGCATCCCCTCCAAGGCGCTGCTGCAATCCTCGGAGAATTTCCACGCCGCCGGCCACGCGCTGAAGGAGCACGGCGTGGTGGTCAAGGAGGTCGCGCTCGACCTGACGCAGATGATGGCGCGCAAGGACGACGTCGTCTCCGCCAACGTCAAGGGCGTCGAGTTCCTGTTCCGCAAGAACAAGGTGACCTGGCTCAAGGGTGCCGCGCGCATCACCGCGCCCGGCGCCGTCGCGGTCGGGGGCAAGACCTACGCCGCGAAGCACATCGTCATCGCCACCGGCAGCGAGAGCGTGCCGCTGCCGGGCGTGGCCATCGACGAGGAGCGCATCGTCACCTCCACCGGCGCGCTGGATCTCGATGCGGTGCCGAAGCATCTCGTCGTCGTCGGTGGCGGCTATATCGGGCTCGAGCTGGGCAGCGTCTGGCGCCGGCTCGGCGCCGAGGTCACCGTGGTCGAGTTCCTGGACCGGCTGGTGCCGACCATGGATGGCGAGGTGGCGACGCAGTTCCAGCGCATCCTCGCGCGCCAGGGCATGAAATTCCGCCTTTCGACGAAGCTCGCCGCCGCAAGGCGGGACGGCGAGGGCGTGGTTCTGGAGCTGGAGCCGAGCCAGCCGGGACCAGACGGGGGCAGCGCGCGCGAGGAGATGCGCGCGGACGTGGTGCTGGTCGCCGTCGGCCGCCGGCCGTTCACCGAGGGGCTGGGTCTGACGGAGATCGGCGTGGCGCTCGACGAGCGCGGGCGCATCCGCACCGATGCGCACTACGCCACCAATGTTCCCGGCATCCACGCCATCGGCGATGTCATCGCCGGGCCGATGCTGGCGCACAAGGCCGAGGAGGAGGGGGTGGCGCTGGCCGAGCGCCTGGCCGGCCAGGCAGGGCACGTGAATTACGGCGCCATTCCCGGCGTCGTCTACACCTGGCCCGAGGTCGCTTCCGTCGGCCGGACCGAGGAGGAGCTGAAAGCCGAAGGCGTGGCCTACAATGTCGGCAAATTCCCCTTCACCGCGAACGGCCGCGCGCGGGCCATGGGCGACACCGACGGGTTCGTCAAACTGCTCGCCGACAAGGCCACCGACCGGCTGCTCGGCGCACACATCATCGGCCCCGATGCCGGCACGCTGATCGCCGAACTGGTCACGGCGATCGAATTCGGCGCCTCCGCCGAGGATGTCGCGCGCACCTGCCACGCCCACCCGAGCCTCAACGAGGCGGTGAAGGAGGCGGCGCTCGCGGTGGCCGGGAGGGCGATCCATATCTGAGCGCGCCGCGCCGCTGCTCGCGGTCTCGATGGGCGATCCGGCCGGGATCGGGCCGGAGATCACCGTTTCGGCCTGGGCGGCGCTGCGCGGGAGCGGGCCGGGCTTTCTCGTGATC
>JAJZFF010000298.1 GCA_021805485.1 Pseudomonadota bacterium | reverse complement strand
GGCGTATCGAGACAGAGACAGGATTACCCATGGCCAAAGCAGCCTCCACGCGTCCCCGCCGCAAGGAACGCAAGAACATTTCCTCGGGCGTCGCTCACGTGCTCGCGAGCTTCAACAACACGATGGTGACGATCTCCGACGCCCAGGGCAACGCGATTTCGTGGTCCTCCGCCGGCAGCCAGGGTTTCAAGGGCAGCCGCAAGTCGACCCCGTATGCCGCCCAGGTTGCCGCCGAGGATGCTGGCCGCAAGGCGCGCGAGCATGGCATGGAGACACTGGAAATCGAAGTGAGCGGTCCGGGGGCCGGGCGCGAAAGCGCGCTGCGCGCCCTGCAGACGATCGGCTTCTCGATCACCGCGATCCGCGACCTGACCCCGATTCCGCATAACGGCTGCCGCCCGCGCAAGCGCCGTCGCGTCTGACCGCGCGGGCCGCGTCGGCGGCCCGGTCCGGAGCGCGCGGCTCCACCGCGCCGCCGGATGGTCGGCACGTTTTTGGATGGGGTGAGGGTGGCGACGCCGCCCGACCGGAGGGACTGATGTTGAGAGACACGCACTTGGCCTTGCAGCGGAACTGGCAGTCGCTGCGCAAGCCGGAAAAACTGGATATCGAACCCGGCGCGGATGACACGCGGGTCGCGACGATCATCGCCGAGCCGCTCGAGCGCGGCTTTGGCCTGACCCTCGGCAACGCCCTGCGCCGCGTCCTTCTGTCGTCGCTGCACGGCGCCGCCGTGACCTCGGTGCGGATCGACGGCGTGCTGCACGAATTCTCCTCGATCGCCGGCGTCCGCGAGGACGTGACCGACATCGTGCTCAACATCAAGCAGATCGCGGTGCGGATGCACGGCGATGGCCCGAAGCGGATGACCGTCGCCGCCACCGGCCCCTGCGAGGTGACCGCCGGCATGATCCAGACCGGCCACGACATCGAGGTGATGAACCCCGAACTGGTGATCTGCACGCTGGACGATGGCGCCACGCTCGGCATGGAATTCACGGTCGAAGCTGGCCGCGGCTACGTTCCCGCCGCCGCCAACCGCCCGGAAGACGCGCCGATCGGCCTGATCCCGGTCGACTCGATCTATTCGCCGGTGCGCCGCGTGTCCTACCGGGTCGAGCCGACCCGCGTCGGCCAGGTCACCGACTATGACCGCCTGATCCTGAACATCGAGACCAACGGCGCCGTCACGCCGGAGGATGCGGTGGCCCTCGCCGCCCGCATCCTGCAGGACCAGCTCGGCATGTTCGTCAATTTCGAGGAGCCGCAGCGCCTCCGTGCCGAGGAGCCGCGTCCCGAGCTGCCGTTCAATCCGAACCTGCTCCGCAAGGTCGACGAGCTCGAACTCTCGGTCCGCTCGGCGAACTGCCTGAAGAACGACAACATCGTCTATATCGGCGATCTGGTGCAGAAATCGGAACAGGAAATGCTCCGCACGCCGAATTTCGGCCGCAAGTCGCTGAACGAGATCAAGGAAGTTCTCTCCGCCATGGGGCTCGGCCTTGGCATGGTGGTGCAGGACTGGCCGCCCGAAAACATCGAGGAGCTGGTCAAACGCTCCGACAACCCGTTCTGATCGCCTTTCCACCCACCGCTTTTCGTCTTTACTGATCCGGAGTCACTCCCATGCGTCACGGCCTTGCAGGACGTAAACTCGGCGTCACCGCGTCCCACCGTGCGGCCATGTTCCGCAACATGGCGGTCGCCCTGCTCAAGCATGAGCAGATCACCACCACGCTGCCGAAGGCGAAGGAACTCCGCCCGGTCGCCGAGAAGCTGATCACCCTTGGCAAGCGGGGCGGCCTGCATGCGCGCCGCCAGGCCCATGCCCTGCTGCGCGACGACGTCATCGTCGCCAAGCTCTTCGACTCGCTCGCCGACCGTTACAAGGAACGCCAGGGCGGCTACACCCGCGTTCTGAAGGCCGGCATGCGCTACGGCGATGCGGCCGACATGGCCGTGATCGAACTGGTCGACCGCGATCCCGCCGCCAAGGGGCTGGACAGCGGGCCGAAGCCCGAGGTCGCCTCCGACGAGGATGAGGCCGAGGCCGGCGAGGCTGCCGCGGCCTGATCGCGGCGGTATTTCCGGTCCGGATGAAGGGCGCGGCGCGAGCCGCGCCTTTTTTCATTTATGCGCCGCCCCACATCACGTTCCGGTCTGCTGACAGGGAGTGACGATGCAATTCGACCAGATCACCGCCGAGACCCCATCGGAATCCGGCATGGCCGCCGCTTATCGGGCGCTGCACGCGGAGCTGGATGCCGGGGCCATTGGCCCTGCCATCGATGCTTGGGAGTCACTCCGGCGCGATTATGGTACATGGTCCAGCCTTGTTCATTTGCGTTTCTCGCAAGACACCGCCGATGGCGAACGCAAGGCGGCCCGCGAATATGCGGATGCGCTCGGCCCGGTGCTCGCCAACCATGAGACGGCGTTCAAGACCCGCCTGCTGAGCCTCGATCCGGCCCCGCTCGAAGCCCGCTTCGGCGCTCACGCGCTGGCGATGTGGCGCAACGACGTCACCACCTTCCGCCCCGAAATCGCCGCCGATCTCGAAGCCGAATCCCGCCTCGCCGCCGACTACACGGCACTGCTGGCCAGCGCCCGCATCGCGTTCGACGGCCAGACGCTGAACCTCTCCGGCCTCGGCCCCTATGCCGAAAGCCCCGACCGCGCGGTCCGCCACGATGCGGCCGCCGCCCGCTGGGCCTTCTTTGCCGAGCACGGCGCCGCGCTCGACGACCTGTACGACCGGCTGGTGAAGCTCCGCCACCGCATCGCCCGCACCCTGGGCGATGCCAGCTTCACCGTGCTCGCCTATCGCCGGATGGGCCGGCTCGACTAC
>JAJZFF010000154.1 GCA_021805485.1 Pseudomonadota bacterium | reverse complement strand
GCGCGTGCAGCCCGGTCTCGAACTCGGCCTTCAGCGCCTCGTTCACCGCCCGCTGCCGCGCCACCCGGTTCATCCCCCGGAACGCCTCGGCCACCATCTTCAGCCGGTAATGCGTCTCGCCCGCCTCCGGCGCGTGTCCCGGCCCGGTCATCCGGCCGATATGGCTGGCGTGTTTCGCGCTGTCGTCCTTCAGCTCGAGCAGGCCGGGCGCGAAGCGTTCCGCGAGGATCGCGCGGATTCTGTCGGATCGTGATGTCATGGGTGGATTGTGCGCCGCCGCCCCCCGGTTGCCAAGACGCCGGCAAAGGGCAAATTAGGGAACATGACGAGACTATGCCCATGACCCGGACCACCCGCCGCGTGCGCGCCTTCGCGCCCGACCCGGATGCCCCGGGCCGCGCCTGCGACATGCCCGACTGCGACAAGCAAGGCGAATACCGCGCCCCCCGCTCGCGCGAGCACCTGCGCGACTGGCACTGGTTCTGCCTCGAGCATGTCCGCGCCTACAATGCCGGCTGGGACTACTACAAGGGCATGAGCCCCGGCGAGATCGAGGCGCATCTGCGCGCCGACACCGCCTGGCAGCGCCCCACCTGGCCGCTCGGCCGCGCCGGCGCCGTCGGCGAGGCGGTCGAGGCCGAGCTCGCCGCGTTTTCCGGCATCGGCCGCCCCCGCCGTCCCGAGCCCGAGCGCGCCCCGCCCGAACTGCGCGAGGCGCTCGATGTGCTGGGCCTCGCCTGGCCCGTCACCCGCGAGGCGGCGCGCGAGCGCTACAAGGAACTGGCCAAGCGCCACCACCCCGACGCCAATGGCGGCGACCGCAGCGCCGAGGAACGCCTGAAGACGATCAACCTCGCCTATGCCACGCTGCGCGCCCGCCTGCCGGCCGCCGAGGGGCAGCCCCGCGCCGCCGCCGGCGCCTGATCCCTTGCGCGCCGCGCCATGCCGAGTACTCTGACGACAAGACCTGAGGATGATGGATCGATGAACAATCTCGCTGCAATCGCCGAAACCCGCGGCACGCCGACCTCGGCGATCAACCTGCCGGACCGCACCGTCTCGGCGCGCGAGGTCTTCGGCATCGAGTGCGGCTTCGAGATCCCCGCCTTCTCCGAGCGCACCGAGCACGTCCCCGAGATCGACGCGACCTACCGCTTCGACCCGGAGACGACCATCGCCATCCTCGCCGGCTTCGCCCTCAACCGCCGGGTGATGATCCAGGGCTATCACGGCACCGGCAAGTCGACGCATATCGAGCAGGTCGCCGCCCGCCTCAACTGGCCCTGCATCCGCGTCAATCTCGACAGCCACATCTCCCGCATCGACCTCGTCGGCAAGGACGCGATCGTGCTGAAGGACGGCAAGCAGGTCACCGAATTCCGCGAGGGCCTGCTGCCCTGGGCGCTGCAGCACCCCTGCGCGCTGGTGTTCGACGAATACGACGCCGGCCGGCCGGACGTGATGTTCGTCATCCAGCGCGTGCTGGAGGTCGAGGGCAAGCTCACCCTGCTCGACCAGAACCGCGTCATCCGCCCGCACCCGGCCTTCCGCCTCTTCGCCACCGCCAACACGGTCGGCCTCGGCGACACCACCGGCCTCTATCACGGCACCCAGCAGATCAACCAGGGCCAGATGGACCGCTGGAACATCGTCGCCACGCTGAACTACCTGCCGCACGGCCAGGAAGTCTCCATCGTCATGGCCAAGCTCGGCATCACCGAGGCGGACGCGGCGGAGAAAAAGCGGATCGAGAGCATGGTCGCCCTGGCCGATCTCACCCGTGCGGGCTTCATCAACGGCGACATCTCGACCGTGATGTCCCCGCGCACCGTCATCACCTGGGCCGAGAACGCCCGCATCTTCAACGATGTCGGCTTCGCCTTCCGCCTCACCTTCCTCAACAAGTGCGACGAGGCCGAGCGCGCCACCGTCGCCGAATACTACCAGCGCTGCTTCAACGCGGAGGTTGAAACCGGCGTGCATCCCCGCCGCGGCGCCTGATGCCGGCCGAACCCTCCCGCAGCGAGGAATTCAAGCGCGCCACCGCCGGCGCCGTCCGCGCCATCGCCGGGTCGGACGAGGTGCAGGTCGCCTACCAGCCGGGGGCGGCGGGCCTCGCCGGCAAGCGCGCCCGCCTGCCGGCGCCGACGCGCGCCCTGCCGCCGGCCGAGGTCGCCAGGCTGCGCGGCATCGCCGATGCGATGGCGCTGCGCCTGCGCCATCACGACGACGCCATCCACGCCGCCCGCGCCCCCGTCGCCCGCGACGCCCGCGATGCCTACGACGCGCTGGAACAGGCCCGCGTCGAGATCGTCGGCGCCGCCCACATGCAGGGTGTCGCCGCCAATCTCCAGCGCAAGCTGAACGAGGACGCCGAGGCCGAGGGGCTCGACCGGATGAGCCGCGCCGAGCAGCTCTCCACCGCCCAGGCGCTCGGCCTGCTCGCCCGCGAGCGCATGGACCCGGCCTCGATCCCCGCCGCCGCCCGCCACATCCTCGATCTCTGGCGCGAGACCCTGACCGGCGATGCCGACCGGGCGCTGGACGATCTCGCCGCCGAGCGCGCCGACCAGGACGCCTTCGCCCGCGCCGCCCGCCGCCTGCTCGCGGTGATGGACCTCGCCGAGGCCGAAGCCGAGTCCGAGGAGGGCGAGGACAGCGAGGAACAGGGCGAGCAGGGCGAACAGTCCCTCTCGCAGGACAATTCCAGCGAGGGCGAGACCCAGACCCGCGAGGAGGACGACGACCTGTTCTCCGAGGCCCCCGACTCCCTCGAATCCGAAGCCTCCGACGCCGAGGCCGACGAGGAGACCGAGGACGATTCCGCCGCCGCGCCGGACGAGGCGCCCGCCGGCC
>JAJZFF010000482.1 GCA_021805485.1 Pseudomonadota bacterium | reverse complement strand
TAATCGAGTGATTCAGACCTACGGCGATTCCATCTACGGTCATCGCGCGCTAGAGCACGGTCCACGCCAACCGCCTGAAGCAGGTGTTGGCATCAGGCCACTGGTCTTGTGGCGTGCGGCCTCTGCGTCTGGCGCAGGGCGCCCCATCGCGGCCAACGGGGCCGCGGGACAGGCCTGTGGATATCGTTATCCACAGCCTGTTGAAAAGTAGCATCAAGAAGTCTAGCCAAGTGATTCTAAAGACTCGCGATCCAACAGCAAATCACAGGCCCATCGCGGTTATTCGAACGGCTTGGGAGGGTGAAGCTGGGACGAACGAACATTATGGCGGCCGGCGAGCTTCCACGCCGTCGCGGGTGTTGATCGTATCGTCTGCTACCTACGGTTAATTTTATGCTTCCTAACGCACGCGTGAGCTGTTAAGAAGTGAACACCATTGAATGCCACCCGGCAGGCAATCGAGAGGGAACAGCGACGATGCGCGAATTTCTATCTCTGGACGCACTCATTCGCGCCCGGTTGCAGAAATGGCCTCAACGCCCGCCGGGTTTGAAGGAGCGCAGCAACGGCGTTGATACCTGGATGCGGGGGCGGCCGAGCGACGTGACCGCGCGCTGCTTTCCCTTCCTGAAGCTGCCCGGCAGCAACCGGCTTCGCACTCTGCCCGACGGCCTGTGGCTCAATTTCGGCGGCACGCCTGAGGAAGCTTTTGTGGATATCTTTGCAATCGAGGCCTGTGGCTCGTTGCAGAACCTGCTCGACAAGCGCTCCCGCTTCGCCCCTAGCACGCAGTCGCTGCTGGCGGTTTGTCCGGTGCCGTGGCTGCTGACGCCGGTGATGCCGGGTGACCCCACGCCGCGCTGGAAGGCCAGCGGCGTGCTACGCCAGGAGCCGGTGATCCCCCTGATCCTGCCGGTGCGCGACGTGCGCGTGCTCTACGGGCTCAAAAAGACGCACTATCAGGGCTTTGTCAGTAATCAGGTGCCGCAGCCGCACGAATATTTCGCGCCGATGGAGACGCTCATCGCCGAGGACAGCGACCAGAACCCGGCGCTGCGCGCCCTCGTCGCGCGCGCCTCGGTCGCGGGAAACTTCCTCGACCAGGCCTGAAGCGCGAAGCCGCGCGCCGGCCGGCGTAGCGCCGCCGGAATCTGCGATGCCGCGGCGCGCCAGCGCCCCGCCCCGGCTTGCCGCCGTCCCCGCCGTCGTCGACAATTCTCCGCATCAAGCCTCGATGGGAGAGTGGGACGATGGGTTCGCAGATCGAGATCACCGCGGCGGACGGCAGCCGGTTCGACGCCTATTGCGCCCTGCCCCGCGCCGGCAGCGGTCCGGCGATCGTGCTCCTGCAGGAGATATTCGGCGTCAATGCGCATATGCGCGCGATGGCCGATCTCTGGGCCGAGGAAGGCTATGTCGTCCTGGCGCCCGACCTGTTCCGCCAGATCGCCCCGCGCATCGAGCTTGGCTACACCGAGGCCGACGTGCAGCAGGCCTTCGCCCATCTGCAGCGCCTCGATATCGGCCTGGCCGTTTCGGACATTGCCGCCACTGTCGCCCATGCACGCGGCATGGAGGCGGTGACGCCGGGTGCCGACGGGCAACGGCGCGTCGGCGCGCTCGGCTTCTGCCTCGGCGGGCGGCTCGCCTTTCTCGCCGCCGCGCGCGCGGGCGTGGACTGCGCGGTGAGCTATTACGGCGTCGGCATCGAGGGCCTGCTGGACCAGGCGCCGTCGATCACCTGCCCGCTGGTGCTGCATTTCGGCGCGCAGGACAAATACACGCCGCCGGAGGTGATCGCCCCGATCCGCGCCGCCTTCGCCACCCGCAGCGATGTCGAGATCTACGTCTATGGCGAGGCCGGGCACGGCTTCAACCGTCCCGGCGCGCATTTCCACAAGCCCTCGGCGATGATGGCGCATACGCGCTCCCTCGCCCTGTTCCGCCGCGTCATGGGGCCGCACTACGATCTCTCGGCGCTGTGGGACAAGCATTGCGAATACGAGTTCGCCACCCGCAACGTGGACGACACGATGGCGACGATGGTGGCCGAGCCGTACGTGAACCACATCCCGACCATGACCGGCGGCTACGGCCACGCGCAGCTGCGCCGCTTCTACGCCAACCACTTCATCTTCTCGAACCCCGCCGATACGAAGCTGGTGCCGGTCTCGCGCACGGTCGGGGTGGATCGCGTCGTCGATGAAATGCTGTTCTGCTTCACCCACGACCGCGAGATCGACTGGATGCTGCCCGGCATCGCGCCGACCGGCAAATATGTCGAGGTGCCGCTGATCGCGATCGTCAATTTCCGCGGCGACCGGCTTTACAACGAGCATATCTACTGGGACCAGGCCTCGGTCCTGGCGCAGATCGGCCTGCTCGACCCGGCGCGCACGCCGGCGGTGGCCGGCATCGAGACGGCGCGCAAGCTGATCGACCCGTCGCTGCCGTCCAATACGCTGATGCGGCGCTGGGCCGGGTCCGAAGGCGCCAGCGGCGGGTAGTCTGCCGCGCCGGCCTCAGGCCGCCTGTTCGAGCGTCGGGGCGACATCCATCAGTGTCACCCGACGCAGGTCGCGGGCCTCGGTCCGGTCGTCATAGCCGCGGCCGCGATGCAGCGTGCAGCGATTGTCCCACATCACCAGGTCGCCGACGCGCCAGCGATGGACATAGACCGCCTCGCGCGGCGTCGCGTGCTCGATGAGGTCGCGGATCAGCATCAGCGCCTCCGGCACCGGCCAGCCGATGATGCGCCCGATATGCGAGGCAAGGAACAGCGAACGCCGCCCGGAGCCGGGATGGCGCCGCACCAGGCGCTGCGGCACCGGGGCGAAGCGCTCGCGCTCCTGCTCGCT
>JAJZFF010000155.1:5733-12291 GCA_021805485.1 Pseudomonadota bacterium | reverse complement strand
TGCCCTTGACCTCGCCGGTCGCGGCCTGCGCCTTGTTCACCGCTTCCATGCAGTAGAGAAACCGGTCGCGCCAGTGCATGAAGGGCTGCGAGTTGATGTTCTCGTCATCCTTGGTGAAGTCGAGGCCACCCTTCAGCGCCTCGTAGACGACGCGGCCGTAATTGCGGCCCGAGAGGCCGAGCTTGGGCTTCACCGTCGCGCCGAGCAGGGGGCGGCCGAACTTGTCGAGCCGTTCGCGCTCGACGACGATGCCGGTCGCCGGGCCGTCGAACGTCTTCACATAGGCGACGGGCAGCCGCATGTCCTCGAGCCGCAGCGCCTTGAGCGGCTTGAAGCCGAACACGTTGCCGATGATCGAGGCGGTGAGGTTGGCGATCGAGCCCGGCTCGAACAACGCGAGATCGTAGGCGATATAGGCGAAATACTGGCCGGGCGCATTGGGCACCGGATCGACCCGGTAGGCCTTGGCCCGGTATTTCTCACAGGCCGTCAGCCGGTCTGTCCAGACGACGGTCCAGGTCGCCGTCGAGCTTTCGCCGGCGACCGCCGCCGCCGCCTCCACCGGATCGACGCCATCCTGCGGGGTGATGCGGAACAGCGAGATGACATCGGTGATCTTCGGTTCGTAGTCGGGTTCCCAGTAGCCCATCTTGCGGTATTCGAGAACGCCCGACCTGTAGCGCTCCTTGCCGCGCACCGTCAGGGCCTCGTTGGTGATGTTAGGGGTTGGCGTATCCATGATGCGGACTCCGTCTTCTGATGTCATCAAGCGGCGCGGCCGACATCGATCACGGGATCGAGGGCGCCGGATGCGTATTGCCTGGCCATCGCGGCGAGGGGCTGCGGTTTGATTCGCGAGGCCTGCCCGGCGGTGCCGAAGGCCTGGAAGCGCGAGCGGCAGAGTTCGCGCAGTGCCGCGATGGCGGGCTTCATGAACTGGCGGGGGTCGAATTCCGCGCGGTTCCCGGTGGCGACCTTGCGGATGGCGGCGGCCATGGCGAGGCGGCAATCGGTGTCGATATTCACCTTGCGCACACCGTGACGAATGCCGAGGAGGATTTCCTCGACGGGCACGCCCCAGGTCTGCGGCATCTCGCCGCCGTGGCGGTTGAAGGCCTCCTGCAGGTCCTGCGGGACCGAGGACGAGCCGTGCATGACGAGATGGAGTTCGGGCATGCGCTCGTTGATGGCGCGGATGACGTGCATCGCGAGAATCGCGCCATCCGGCTTGCGGGAAAACTTGTAGGCGCCGTGGGAGGTTCCCATGGCGACCGCCAGCGCGTCGACCTTCGTGGCACGCACGAAGGCAACCGCCTGGTCGGGGTCGGTCAGGAGCTGGTCGTGGGAGAGCGTGCCCTCGGCGCCGTGACCGTCCTCGGCCGCACCGGTGCCGGTTTCGAGACTGCCGAGCACGCCGAGCTCGCCCTCGACCGAAACGCCGACGCGATGCGCCATGTCGGTGACGCGGGCGGTGATGGCGACATTGTAGTCGTAGTCGGCGGGGGTTCTTGCGTCGGCCATCAGCGAGCCGTCCATCATCACGCTGGTGAACCCGTGCTGGATCGCCGACAGGCAGGTCGCCTCGTCGTTGCCGTGGTCCTGGTGCAGGCAGATGGGAATCTGCGGGTGCTCGGCCTCCGCCGCCTCGATCATCTTCGCCAGCATCCGGTCGCCGGCATAGGACCGGGCGCCGCGCGAGGCCTGGAGGATGACCGGCGCATCGCAGGACGCGGCGGCCTCCATGATCGCGATCACCTGTTCCATGTTGTTGATGTTGAAGGCGGGAACGCCATATCCGCGTTCCGCCGCATGATCGAGTAGCTGACGCAATGTTATGCGTGCCATGTCAGTTTCCTTTCCGGGGCCAGCCGCCTGGGCGTGTCGGGGGCGGGTTCATTGCGCCCGCCTTTTCCGGTCCATCAGTTGCATGATGATCGGGGTGAGAATGAGCTGCATGGCGAGATCGAACTTGTTTCCGGGCACCGCGATCGAGTTCGCGCGGGACATGAAACTGCCGTGCAGCATGGCGAGGAGATAGGGGAAGTCGATGCCGTGCGGATCGCGGAAGCGGATGACCACGATCGATTCATCGGCGGTCGGGATCCAGCGGGCGATGAAGGGGTTGGAGGTGTCGACCGTGGGCACGCGCTGGAAGTTGATGTCGGTCTCGGTGAATTGCGGGCAGATGTAGTGCACGTAGTCCGGCATCCGCCGCAGGATCGTGTCCATCACCGCCTCGGTGGAATAGCGGCGGGCCGCGCGGTCGCGGTGGATTTTCTGGATCCATTCGAGATTGATCACGGGAACGACGCCGATCTTCACGTCGGCATGGCGCCCGGTATCGATGTCGCCATGCCTGACGGCGCCGTGCAGGCCTTCATACAGGAGAATGTCGGTCGGCGCCGGCAGGTCCTCCCAGGGCGTGAAGGTGCCGGGCGTGCCGCCGTAGCGTTCGGCTTCGTCCTGGTCGTGGATGTAGTGCCGGTATTGTCCGGTGCCGGTCGCGGCGTAGCTCTCGAAGGTTGCCGCGAGCTCGGCGAGGAGATTCGTCTCCGGGCTGAAATGGCTGAAATGGCGGTTTCCCGCAGCTTCCGCCTCGGCCATTTTCGTTTTCATCTCCGCACGATCGTAGCGGTGAAACGCATCGCCCTCGATATGCGCGGCGGTGATCTTCTCGCGGCGGAAGATCTGTTCGAACACGTTGCGCACCGAGGTGGTGCCCGCGCCGGAGGAACCGGTGACGGAGATGATGGGATGGCGCTGGCTCATGCGAACAGTTCCGCCACGTTCGAGGTGGAACGGAACAGCGAACGCCGGCGGAACAGCGGCGAGGAAGGCTGCCCTGCCCTTTCATAGGCCTGGGCGACGCGGCGGACTTCATCGGCCGAGCCGAAGACGAGCGGGCAGCGTTGATGGATGTGGGCCGGCTGGAGGTCGAGGATCGGGATGCGGCCATCGGTCGCGGAGGCGCCGGCCTGCTCCATGAGGAAGGCGATGGGGTTCGCTTCATAGACCAGTCGCAGCCTTCCGGCCTCGTAGCCTTGCCGTTCGTCCGCCGGGTAGAGATAGATGCCGCCGCGGCCGAGGATGCGGAACGCGTCGCCCACCATGGAGGCCAGCCAGCGGGTGTTGAAATCGATGCCGCGCGGACCGTTCCGGCCCTGCTTCAGCTCGACGATGTAGTCGCGGATTGGTTCTTCCCAGTGGCGGAGATTGGATCCGTTGATGGCGTATTCGCGGGTTGCGGCGGGCACGGTGGCCGGCGGGGCCGGCGCGAGAAAGGCGCCGGAGACGGGATCGAGCGTGAAGATGCGGGTGCCGTTGCCGAACGTCACGGCGAGCGCGGTGCGGGGGCCATAGATGAAGAAGCCGGCCGCGAGCTGGCGCCGCCCGGTCTGCAGGAACGGGCTTGCGGGATCGGCGCCGCTGGCATGCCGGGCGGGCAGGATGGAAAAGATCGTTCCGACCGGCGCCAGCGTGTCGATGTTCGACGAGCCGTCGAGCGGGTCGACCGCGACGGCGACCTCGCCCGCCGGATCGAGCCATTCCGGCGCGGCCGCTTCCTCGGAGGCGAAGGCGGCGGCGCCGGAAGCGATGACGGCCTCGCGCACCAGGGCGTGGGTTATCGCATCAAGCGCCTTCTGGCCGTCGCCGTCGAGCGACTCGCCGATGACGGCGCCGAGATCGCCGGAGAGCGGGCCGCGGGCCAGCAGATGGGCGATCTGTCTCGCGGCGCCGGCCAGCGCCTCGACGACGCGGCATGAAGCGGTCAGTGCGGGAAGCTGGCTGGCGATCTGGTCAAGACAGGTATCGAGCCTCAGAGCGTCGCTCATTTCGTTTCCTCCTCAATGGCGCACCACCTTGTGGCTCGTGCTGTCCGGTCTCGTGCCCCCGCGCTGTCTCGGCATCGCGGAAATCAGACTGGCAGACGAAATTAAGCTAAGTAAAGATAAATTTTCTTTGTATGTTTTTTTGCCGAATTTAATGCACCGCGCATGACAGCCTTCTGCGGGCAGCGGTGAAGGCGCGATATCGGGGTGGATTGTGGCAGGCTCGGCCCGTGGCCGACGCGCTGCGTCAGGCGGTCAGGCGGCGGCGTTGCGTCCGCGCTCGAAGCCCGCTTCGCGGGCCAGGTCTTCGATCAGGCGGCCGAGCGGCCCCTTGGGCACCCCGGCGAAGCGTTCCTGCGCGCCGAGGCTGGTGAAGAGTTTGGGCAGTTCGGGAAGGCTGAGATCGACCTTGCGCTTGAGCGCATCCTCGATGTGCTTGCGACGCAGGCCGCCGGCCGCGCCTTCGCGGTTCAGGAAGATCGTCGGCCGCTGCGGCTGGCCCGGCGTGCTGGACGCGGCGATCAGGCGCACCGTATCGCGCAGGCTCGCGATGCTCGGGTCGAGAACGATGATGCGGTGATGGGCGAGTTCGAGCAGTTCCCGGTGCTGCTGGATCGGCAGGAACGGCAGGTCGACGATCACGAAGTTGAAGCGCATGCGGATCGCATCGATGATCCGCCGGGCGGCGCCGGCGGAGGCGGCCGGCTGGCAGGCGAGATCGGGCGGGGAGCCCAGGACATGCAACCGGTTCCGGACCGGCCGGACCGCGCCCGCGACGGCAGCACCCGGGTCATCTCCGGCATCCTGCAGAAGGGTCTGGAACGAGGGTTTGAATTCGACCCCGAACCAGTCCTGTGCCGTGCCGATGAACGGATCGGCATCGAGCAGCAGGGTGTGACGGTTCGACTCGACGCCCAGATACCAGGCCAGCGCGGCGGCGATGGTGCTGCCGCCGACCCCGCCGCGCGCGCCGGTGACGGAAATGACCCGGCCGCCTCGCGTCAGGTCGGCGACCGGCGAATTTCGGGTGATCAGCGAGGCGAAATGGCGGGCGACAAGCTCGCGGGTGATCGGCTTGAACAGGTAGTCGATCGCGCCGACCCGCCGGATGATGTTGCGGTAGAGATCGACATCGTCGACCTCGCCGATCACCAGCAGGGAGACCGACGGTTCGATGACATCGCAGAGTTCGAGCAGGGCGTGCATCGGCCGCTCGTCCTTGCCGATGTCGACGACGACGATTTGCGGCGTCGGGACTTTCGCGAGGGCGGCGATGGCGGCCTTCAGATTGCCGCGGCGAATGTCCGCCGTGTTCTGGATGCCCGTCTGGGCCAGGTCGCCCAGGCCGTCGCGTATCACCTGCTCGGTCGCCGCATCGGCAACGAAGCTCAGGACCGTCAGCTGGTCGATCCGCGCGCCGAGATCGTTCCCCGGCTCTTCGGCCGGCTTGAGCGACGGGTTATCCATGGCGACGAGGGTTCGCCGCCGGCACGCAACCGCAGCGCCCGGCGGGGCGTCCGGCTGCGGCAGGCCCGCTCACGGGTGCCATGGGCAACACTGACTGCATGGCACCCGGATAGCCGGAAAAGTTTAAGAAAGCCTTTCAGGCAACGGCGAATCTGCTGTCGATATTGCCGCGCGTCGCATGCGCGTAGGGACAGACGATCTCGGCCTTGCGCACCAGGTCCTCGGCCTGCGCGCGGTCCATGCCCGGGATGGTCACGGTCAGGTGCGCCGTGATCCCGAACCCGGTGCCGTCGTCGCGCGGGCCGATGCCGATCTCGGCATTCACCTTCGCATCCTCGGGGATCTTCACCTTCGCCTGATTGGCGACGAATTTCAGCGCGCCGAGGAAACAGGCCGAATAGCCGATGGCAAAGAGCTGTTCCGGATTGGTGCCCTGCCCGCCATCGCCGCCGAGTTCCTTCGGCGTGCTGAGATCGACCTTGAGGCGGCCGTCGCTGGTTTCGGCATGGCCGGTGCGGCCGCCGGTCGCGTGGCCGCGCCCGTGATACAGTGTTTTCATGGCAGGAACTTCCTCCTCGATCAGTGACGGAATTCTAGATCATGCCGGCGGACGATCCTGCAAGAGCGCGGCGGCGCGGGCATGGCCGAGCGGCCCGTGGCCGCGGCCCAACCCCGGGGCGGCGCGCAGGGCGGCGTGGAGGAACGCTTCGGCGGCCTCGATCGCGGCCCGGAGATCCAGACCGCGCGCGAGGCCGCAGGCGATCGCGCTGGCCAGGGTACAGCCGGTGCCGTGGGTGTGGCGCGTCGCGATGCGGGGATGGGCGAAGGTCAAGACGTCGTCGCCGGCGATCAGGCGGTCGATGACCGGATCGCCGTCGAAATGGCCGCCCTTCAGCAGGACGGCCCGGGCGCCGAGGCGGCAGAGCGCGCGGCCGGCGCGGATCGCATCCTCGTGCGAATCGATGGCGAGGCCGGCGAGGGTTGCCGCCTCGTCGCGATTGGGCGTCACCAGCGTGGCGCGGGGCAGCAGACGGTCGCGGATGATGGCGAGCGCGCCCTCCCCGGCCAGCGCGGTGCCGCTGGTCGAGGCGAGGACGGGGTCGAGCACCAGAGGCGCGGCCGGCGCCGCGGCGGCGATCGCCAGGGCGACTTCCTCGGCCGTCCCGGCGCTGCCGAGCATGCCGAGCTTGATGGCATCGACCCCAAGATCGGCCACGACCATGCGGATCGACCGGGCGACGACATCGGGCGGCACCGGGGC
>JAJZFF010000155.1:0-5723 GCA_021805485.1 Pseudomonadota bacterium | reverse complement strand
GTCATCGCGTAGCCGCCCAGGGCGGTGATCGTCTTGACGTCGGCCTCGATGCCGGCGCCGCCGCCGCTGTCCGAGCCGCCGATGGCGAGAACCCGGAACCAGTCCATCGCCGCGCTCAGCCGGCCGATTCCGCCTCGATCACGGCGCAGAGCTCGTCGACCACGGCGGCGACGAGCTGCTCGTCCTCGCCCTCGGCCATCACGCGGATCAGCGGCTCGGTGCCGGAGGCGCGCAGGAGCAACCGGCCGATGCCAGCGAGCCTTGCCTCCGCCGCCGCCGCCGCCGCCGTGACGGCGGGCGAGAGCAATGGCGAGGCGCCGCTGTAGCGGACATTGCGCAGCAGTTGCGGCAGCGGCGTGAACAGGCGGCACACCTCGCTCGCCGGCCGCCCCTCGCGCACCAGCACCGCCAGCACCTGGAGGGCTGCGATCAGCCCGTCGCCGGTGGTGGCGAAATCCGCGAGGATGACGTGGCCGGACTGCTCGCCGCCGAGATTGAGACCGTGCGCGCGCATGTGTTCGGCGACGTAGCGATCGCCCACCGGGGTGCGGTGCAGGGCGAGGCCGAGGCCGCCGAGATAGCGCTCCAGCCCGAGATTGGACATCACGGTGGCGACGATGCCGCTGCCCGACAGGCGGCCATCGGCCTGGAAGGCGCGGGCGATCAGCGCCAGCACCTGGTCGCCGTCGATGATCCGGCCGCGCTCGTCGGCGAGGATCACGCGGTCGGCGTCGCCGTCGAGCGCGATGCCGAGATCGGCGCGGTGTTTGACCACCGCCGCCGACAGGGCGGAGGGGACGGTCGAGCCGCATTCGTGGTTGATGTTGAAGCCGTCGGGGCTGACGCCGAGGGTGATGACCTCGGCGCCGAGTTCCCACAGCGCCGCCGGCGCCACCTTGTAGGCGGCGCCATTGGCGCAATCGAGGACGACGCGCAGGCCGTCGAGCCGCAGCCCGCGCGGCAGGCTCGACTTCGCGGATTCGACGTAGCGGCCCGCGGCGTCGACCAGGCGCATCGCCCGGCCGAGCGCCGACGGGGCGGCGAGCCGGCCGGAGAGATCCTCCTCCATCAGCGCCTCGATCTCGGCTTCCGTCTCGTCGGACAGCTTGGCGCCGTCCGGGCCGAACAGCTTGATGCCGTTATCCTCGAACGGGTTGTGCGAGGCCGAGATGACCACGCCGAGATCGGCGCGCAGGCTGCGGGTGAGCATGGCGATGGCCGGGGTGGGCAGCGGGCCGGCGAGGGTCACGTCCATTCCGGCGCCGATGAAGCCGGCGGTGAGCGCCGGTTCGAGCATGTAGCCGGAGAGGCGGGTGTCCTTGCCGATGATGACCCGGTGGCGGTGATCGCCGCGGGTGAACAGCAGGCCGGCCGCCTGGCCGAGGCGGAGCGCGATTTCGGCGGTCATCGGCGCGGTGTTGGCGCGGCCGCGGATGCCGTCGGTGCCGAACAGGCGGCGTTTGGGGCGGGGCTGGATCTGGTTCATCGCGGATCGAAACCTTGCTGTGGCGTGGGCCGGGCCGGCGCGCCCAATATCCCAAGAGACGGCCTCACGGTCCAGTCAGGCATCGGCGAGGGCCTGCCAGACGCGCAGCGCCTGCACCGTGCCGGGCACGTCGTGGACGCGGAGGATCGCCGCCCCCCGCCCCGCCGCGAACAGGGCGGCGGCGATGGAGCCGGGATCGCGGCGGGCGGGGTCGGGCTCGTCGGCGAGTTCGCCGATGAAGCGCTTGCGCGAGACGCCGGCGAGGACCGGATGGCCGAGCGCGCGGAAGGATGGCAGGGCGCGCAGCAGCGCCACGTTCTGCGCGCCGCGCTTGGCGAAGCCGAAGCCGGGATCGAGCGCGATGGCGGCGGGCGCGATGCCGGCGGCAAGGGCGGCGTCGCGGGTGGCCGCGAGTTCGGCGAGGACATCGGCGACGACATCGTCATAGACCGCCTGCGCGCTCATCGTCGCCGGGGTGCCGCGCATGTGCATCAGGATGACGGGGCAGGCGGCGGCGGCGACCAGCGGCGCGGCGGCGGGATCGTGGCGGAGGCCGGAGACGTCGTTGACGATGCGCGCCCCGGCATCGAGGGCGGCGCGCATGGTGGCGGCGTTCCGCGTGTCGACCGAGACGGTCGCGCCGTCCCGGGCGAGGCCGCCGATGACCGGCACGATGCGGGCGATCTCGATGTCGGGCGGCACCACGGCGGCGCCGGGGCGGGTGCTTTCGCCGCCGACATCGATGATCGCGGCGCCGGCCGCGCGCATGGCGAGCCCGGTTTCGATCAGGGCCGAGGGGCCTTGCGTCGCGCCGCCGCCCGAAAAACTGTCGGGCGTGGCGTTCAGGATGCCCATGACGAGGGGCCGGGCGAGGTCGAACCCCGCCCAGCCGGATGCGGCGACGTCAGTCATGCGGGCCGATTAGCCGCAAACGCGGCTTCGGCCAAATCCGCCCTTCGATCAGCCGAGGCCAGGGATCGCCGGCGCCTGGTGGTGATGGTGCGTGGTGCTGCTCTGGGCGCCGGGCAGCGCCTGGGCCGGGCCGATGCCGTTGAGGACGGCGGAGGTGCCGGCCTGCGTTGCCTGCAGGCTGGCGAGCGTCGCCTGCAGCGTGGCGCCGAATCCGGGACGGTGCGACGACGCGATGCCGCCGGCATAGGCGATGGGCTGCGCCGCGGCGGCGAGATTGTGGATGATCATGCGCGAACTCCTTTCGTGGCCGGGTGCGCGGCCGGCGGGACTGCGCCCGTCCGCCCGAAGCCCTCGACGGATGTGGATGCATCTCGCGTGCCAGATTTCCCGGCGGTGTTCCGGCGCGAATGCGGGATGGACGCGGCACGCATGCGGCAGATTTTGCCGGACCGGCATATATTGCCGGGCAGAAACGGCCCGCCATATCCGTTACATGACAGCATTGCCGACGCCGATCGACCTGCTGAACCGCGCTGTGCCGCGGTTCGGCACGGTCACGACACGGGATGTCGCCTTCGGCGAGGGCGTGCGCGACCGGCTCGACATCCATCGGCCGGCCCGCGCGGGCGGCGGCCTTCTGCCCGTCGTCGTATTCTTCTATGGCGGTTCGTGGCAGACCGGCGCGCGGGGCGAATATGCGTTTCTCGGCCGCGCGCTGGCCCGGCTCGGCCTGGTCGTCGCGGTGCCCGACTACCGGCTCTACCCGGAGGTCCGCTACCCGGCGTTCATTCACGACGCGGCACGGGCGACCGCCTTCATGCTCCGCCATGCATGGCAATTCGGCGGCGATGGCCGGGCGGTGTTCGTCGCCGGGCACTCCGCCGGGGCCTATCTCGCGATGATGCTCGCTCTGGCGGAAGGGTATCTCGGCGCCGAGGGGGTGACGCCGTCGGCGCTCGCCGGCGCCATCGGGCTCGCGGGGCCGTATGATTTCCTGCCGATGACCGGGCCGGTCTATCGCCGCATCTTCGACCGCTTCGCCGATGATCCGGTCTGTCAGCCGATCAGCCATGTGAGCCCCGCCGCCCCGCCGTCGCTGCTGATCACCGGCGCGCGGGACCGGCTGGTGGCGCCGGCCAACACCGCGGCGCTGGCGGCCCGGCTGCGCGAGGCCGGCGCGACGGTGGACACGCGGATTTACGAACGGCTCTCGCATGTCCGGCTGCTGCTCTCGGTGCTGCCGAGCTTCGGGCTGATGCCGCCGGTCTGGCGGGATATCGCCTCGTTCATCGGCCGCACCGCGGCGCCGCCGGGCGGGGCGCGCGATGCCGGCGGACGGGCGCCCGATATGGCGGGGCGGCTGCATCCGGGCTAATCGTCAATCATGAATGACAACTCATCGGTCCTCTATATCGGCAGCCGCCGCTATTCCTCGTGGTCGTTGCGCGGGTGGCTGGCCGTGCGCCTTGCCGGCCTCGCGGTGGAGGAGCGGGTGATCCCGCTGGCGGGCGGGCACACGCCGGCGGTCAAGGCCGTCTCGCCCTCGGGCATGGTGCCGTTCCTCGAACACGAGGGGGCGCGGGTCTGGGACAGTCTCGCCATCATCGAGTATTGCGCCGAGATCGCGCCGCAGATCTGGCCGGCGGCGCGCATCGCCCGCGCCCATGCGCGCGCCATCGCCGCCGAGATGCATGGCGGATTCCGCGAACTCCGCCTCGCCATGCCGATGAACTGCACGCGCACGCTGGAGCCCGCCGAGCCGGCGCCGGCGGTGCGCGCCGATCTCGACCGGATCGAGGCGATCTGGGCGGAGACGCGCAAGCGCTTCGGCGCCGGCGGGCCGTTCCTGTTCGGCGCGGCGCTGACCGGGGCGGATGCGATGTATGCGCCGGTGGTCTCGCGGCTGCTGACCTACCGGCCGAAGGTTACGGCCACGACCGAAGCCTATCTCGCCGCCATTCGGGCGCATGAGCTGGTCGATGCCTGGTACCGGGATGCCGCCGCGGAGCCGGACGACTGGAAGATCGCCCGATACGAGACGTGACCATGATCCCCGACCCCGTCGTGGCGGGCGGGGCCGGCGCGACGGCGGGCGAGACGATCGACGACGTCGCCGCGGCGGCGCGCGCCTGCACGGTCTGCGCCGCGTCGTTGCCGCTGGGCCCGCGCCCGGTGTTCCGCATCTCGGCCACGGCGCGCGTGCTGATCGTCGGGCAGGCGCCGGGGACGAAGGTTCACGCGAGCGGGATTCCCTGGAACGATCCCTCGGGCGACCGGCTGCGCGACTGGCTCGGCATCGACCGGGCCACGTTCTACGACGAAAGCCGGATCGCGATCGTGCCGATGGGGCTGTGCTATCCGGGACGGCTGGCGCGCGGCGGCGACGCCCCGCCGCGGCCGGAATGCGGCAGGCTCTGGCAGGGGCGGCTGCGCGCGGCGATGCCGGCGATCCGCCTCACGCTGCTGGTCGGCAGCCACGCGATTCTCTATCATCTCGGCAAGGGGGCGATGGAGGAGCGGGTGCGGGGGTTCGCAGCCTATCTGCCCTCGCGGTTTCCGCTGCCGCATCCCTCCTGGCGGACACGGGCCTGGGCGGCGCGGCGGCCCTGGTTCGAGACCGAGGTGATCCCCGCCCTGCGCGCCGCCTTCGCCGCCGCCCTCTCGGAGCAAGGAGACACGACATGATCCCCCGCCTGACCGATGCCGAACGCGCCGCCCTTGTCGACCTCTTGCCGGAATGGTCGCTGGCGAAGGACCGCGACGCGATCGAACGGCGCTTCGCCTTCGCCGATTTCTCCGAGGCCTTCGCGTTCATGACGCGGGTGGCGCTGCTCGCGGAGAAGCACGACCATCACCCGGAATGGTCGAATGTCTACAATCGCGTGACGATCCTGCTGTCGACCCATGACGCGGGGGGGCTTTCGGCGCGCGATATCCGCCTCGCGGAGGCGATCGACGGGCTGGCTTGAGCGCCGCTGTCTTTTCCGGCACGCCGCCCTCCCCTATCGTCGTGCCGCCAACAGAGGGACATTCGATGAGCACCAGCAGGATCGACGACGTTCTCGCCCATATCGACGCCCATCTCGACAGCGCGCGCGGGCGCTGGTTCGAGCTGTTGCGGATTCCCTCGATCAGCGCGCAGGGGCTGACCGAAACCTCGCCGCACCGGGCGGATTGCCTGCGCGCCGCTTCACATATGCGCGACCTGCTCGCGGGGATGGGATTCGCCGCACGGCTGTCGGAGACCAGGGGCCTGCCCGGCGTGATCGCGACGCATCACAAGGCCGGGCCGGATGCGCCGACCGTGCTGTATTACGGGCATTAC
>JAJZFF010000692.1 GCA_021805485.1 Pseudomonadota bacterium | reverse complement strand
CGCGAAGCCGGCGCAGCGGCGCCTCGGCCACGCTGAAATCGGCCTCGCCATCCAGCAGCAGGAGATGCTCGTCGCAATTCATGTGAAAATGCCTCGGCAATGGCCGATACAAACGAAAGACACGGGCACTCGCCAATTCACTGTCCGACAGATAGGCATCGACAATCACGGAATCCGCAGTGTCAGGAAACCTCGACCTGATTTCATTTAGATCGAAGAAATCATGAGTGACGTTGTCCATGGCTGTATTCCGAACCTGCATCTGCATTGAATTCCCGAACGCCGGAACAGATCGTCCCGGGCCGGTTTCGCCCTGCCGTCTCCACACGGGATCTGGCCCGTCCCCGTCTTCGTTCAAATGAAATCTTTTGATCCACCTCTTCGATTGCACAGATGAACGGCAGCGGAGCGGGCGAAAATCCGGTTCGGCCGACCCCGCCCGACATCCTCGCCACGAGTACCGGCCCGGCCTCGCCCAGGGCGCAACGGCTGATCCTTCCTTGCGCGCCCCCGATCCGGGGCGGCGCGGGACCACCCATTCAGGACATGCGCCCATTCAGAAAACCGAGTGCCGGCAGGGGCCGCCAGCCGCGTGGCAACTGAGCGCGGCTCATCGAGCGGATCGTATAGCGCGGCACCGGCTGCTCGCTGCGTTGCAGAAAGCCGAGATAGGCCCGCACCTGCTGCTCGCGCCAGATCTGGTCGGCCTGGGCGCGGGTGTGGCTGGCATGAATGTCGGCGATCCGTACAACACGACCGATGGTCGCGATAACGGCCCAGAGCCGATCATCGCCGCGCCCCGGATCCTTTTCATAAGGTCTGACGTTATCGGGCATTTGCCGGAAAACTTGGCATGGAGACACGGCGCCCGCAAGCCGGTTCTGCACATGCGGCTAGAGCATCATCCGGACGGATCGGAACGGGTTCAAGCGTTCGGCGCTCAGCAGACAGACCCGCGCGCCGTATAGGAACGCACCACGCCGCCGACGATGGCGAAGGTCACGGTGCAGGTATTGCGATAGGTCCGGGGCGGAACGGCAGGCGGAATTCCCCCGATCGCCGGTCTCTGGTCCACGAAGAGCGGCCCGCCGACCCAGCCGGGGACCGAGTAGGTGATCGTCCGCACGTAACGATCATAGGTGACTCCCCCGCTTTCGGTGCGGCTCGCCGGCACGCCCAGCGCCGCCACCAGCGCCGATTCCGGCTTGCCGACATAGGCGCTCATCGTCCTGGCAAGGCGCGGCCCGGCGCATCCGGCAAGGCCGAGAGACCACAGCGCCATCAGACCCAGTCGCCAGCCATTCCTCACGCGCATCCCCTCGCTCCCCGCGGCGCTCCGACCGATCCCTTCAAGATCGGCCGAAATCTTCCGCTTCCAAGGGGACGGCCGATATTCCTCCCCCGGTCGATGCGGCGCCCGCGTGGACCGGGCCTATCGGTCCGGGGCGGCGCGGGCGATCTCGCCCAGGGCGGACCGCGTCAGCGCGGGGCTGGCCAGAACATGGCGCATGGCAGCGACGGTCGGCAACCCGCCGCGCGGCGCCGTCACCACGACGACGAGCTGGGCATCGCGGGCCACGAACAGGTCGTCCAGCATGTGCAGGCGGGTCATCAGCGACCCGAGCGTGATCTGCCCGTTGATGACGAGATCGCTCGCGGCCATGCGATGCCCGTTCTTGCTCACCGCGAGCTGCCAGTCCGGCGTGCCGGAACCCGTTGCCCGGACCAGCCCGAGATGCACTTCGCGCAGGTTGAACAGGCCGAGCCGGCGGCGCAGGTCGAAGATCGGCTCCGGCGCGGTGCCCGGCGGAAAGGCGACGATCGTCGCCCTGAATCCGTCGGGATCGACAAAGTCACGACGGACGGTGCCGGCGGGCAGACCACCGGAAGGGGTCGCGACCGCGCGCCAGCCGGCCAGCGTGGCCGGCGGCGCGATGCGCGTCTGCCGGGCCAGGCGGTCGAGCGCATAGGCGCTGCCGGGCCCGGCAAGGCTGACCGCCAGCACGGCGAGGGCGGCGACGAGACCCATGCGGTTCGGCGCCGCCGCCCGGATCGCCGACGGAACCGAAGGCGGCGCGTGATCCTCGCGGAACGGCAGGCCGAGCAGGATGATCACGAACAGCACGATCGAGAAGAAGATGTAGCCATACAGCACATGATCGGTCGCGGCGGCCTTCGCGCTGCCTTCGGCATAGCCGAGCGAGATGATGCCGAGGGCGCGGAATCCGTTCGCGATCACCGGCACGACGAGGCAGACCGCGATGAACGCCAGCCGCCGCCCGGTCGAGCGGAAGATCACCAGCGCGTAGAGCACGGCGAAGGCGATGGCGGCGATCAGGAAGCGCAGCCCGGCGCAGGCCCGGGCGATGCGGAACGCGCCGGCGGCGATCTCGATCGTGGTGCCGTGGAGGTAATGGGCGATCCCGAGCAGGCTCAGGCCGGCGGCAGCGAATTCGGCGGTGAAACGCTGGAGCGGGGCGACCAGGAAACTGCCGAACGGCACGAGGAAGACCAGGTACCAGAATGGCGCGCGAAAATGCCAGTAGACCGACCGGCCCAGCGTGCCGAGCAGCAGGCATTGCAGGATCCCCATCGCGGCGAGCTGGCGGCCCTCCATGATGCCGAGGCGCTGGGCGGCGAACCACGCCACAACGAAGGGCACCGCCAGCAGCGCCGCGCGCGGCTCGGCGGCGGGCGCCAGCGCGGCGAACCCGGCGCGGCGTTCCCACAGCAGATACAGCGCGATCGGCAGGATCAGGAAACAGTGATTATACGCCGTCGACGCCAGCCAGACGCCATAGGCGGCCTCGGCCTCATGCGTGAAGACGATGCCGAGCCCGACGATGCCGAGGGCGAGCGCCAG
>JAJZFF010000595.1 GCA_021805485.1 Pseudomonadota bacterium | reverse complement strand
ACTGGCAGTTCTGGCGCAACACCGAGGATGCCGATGTCGGCCGCTTCCTCCGCCTGTTCACCGACCTCCCGCTCGATGAGATCGCCCGGCTCGAAGCGCTGCAAGGTGCGGAAATCAACGAGGCGAAGAAGATCCTTGCCACCGAGGCCACCGCCCTCTGCCACGGGCGCAAGATGGCCGAGAACGCGGCGGAAACCGCGCGCCGCACCTTCGAGGGCGGCGAGGCGGCGGAAACCCTGCCGGGGATCGACATTCCCGCCGATGAACTCGCGGCCGGGATTCCTGCCTTCGCCCTGCTGGTGCGCGCCGGGCTCGCCGCCAGCAATGGCGAGGCGCGGCGCCTGATCCGCGGCGGCGGCGCGCGGCTGAACGACGCCCCGATCGCTGATGAGGCGCACACGATCACCCTCGCCGACGTGATCGACGGCGCGGCCAAGCTCTCTTCCGGCCGGAAGCACCACCGCCTGGTCCGCCCGGCATGAGCGCGCCGCCCTTCGTCGTCCCCGCGCAGGAGAGCGCCGCCGCGGCGATCGCCGCCCTGCACGACGAGTTGTTCCTGTTCGATGACTGGATGGACCGCTACCAGTTCATCATCGAGCTCGGCCAGTCGCTGCCCGCCTTCCCCGAGGCGCTGAAGACCGACGACCGGCTGGTGCCCGGCTGCCAGAGCCGGGTCTGGCTGGAGCCGAAGCTCGAAGGCGGGAAACTCTATTTCGCCGGCGCGTCGGACGCCGCCATCGTCAGCGGCCTCGTCGCCATGCTGCTGCAGGTCTATTCCGGCCGCGCACCTGCGGAAATCCGCGCCACGCCGCCGGATTTCCTCAAGGAATGGGGGCTGATCGGCGCTCTGTCCGGCAATCGGGGCAACGGTGTCGCGGCGATGGCCGAACGCATCCAGCGCTTCGCCGCCTCATAAGTCCGGTGCGCTCCCGCCGCTGATCTCGCGCACGATATAGAGCGGCCGCTGCTTGCTCTCCTCGTAGAGCCGGCCGAGATATTCGCCGATCATGCCGAGGGCGATGAGTTGCACCCCGCCGAGGAACAGGATGGCGACCAGCAGCGACGGATAGCCCTGCACCGGGTTGCCATAGGCCAGCTTGCGAAAGATCGTCACCGCCGCGTAGATGAAGGCGAAGACCGACACGGCGAAGCCGAGATAGGACGCCAGCCGCAACGGCGCGCTGGAAAACGAGGTCACCCCCTCCAGCGCGAAATTCCATAATTTCCAGTAATTCCACGTCGTCCGCCCGGCATGGCGCGGGGCGCGGTGATAGGTGATGGTCGCGGTGCGGAATCCGATCCAGGCGAACAGCCCCTTCATGAACCGCCGCCGCTCCGGCAGCCGCTTCAGCGCCTCCAGCGCCGGCCGGGCGATCAGCCGGAAATCCCCCGTATCGCGTGGAATCGGCACGTCGCTCACCTGGTTCATCACCCGGTAGAACAGGTGCGCGGTGAACCGCTTCACCGCGCCGTCGCCCTCGCGCGAGGCCCGCGTGGCGTTCACCACGTCGTAGCCCTCGCGCCATTTCGCGAGCAGCGCCGGAATCACCTCGGGCGGGTCCTGCAGGTCGGCGTCGAGCGGAATCGCCACCGCGCCACGGGCGTGGTCGAGTCCCGCGGTCAGCGCCGCCTCCTTGCCGAAATTGCGCGACAGGTCGATCACCCGCACCCGCCCGTCGCGCGCGGCAATGTGCTGCAGCGCCGCGAGCGTGGCATCGCCGCTGCCATCGTTCACGCAGACCAGTTCCCAGTCCTCGTCGAGACCGTCGAGCACGGCGGCGAGCCGGTCGAACAGCGGGACGACATTCTCGGCCTCATTGTGAAACGGCACCACGACGGAAACCGTCACCGGCCATGCCGTCGCTGACACGCCGCGCCTTTTCTCTGACGCTCCCTGGACCCCGCGCCGTCTCAAATCCTGTAAAATCTGAGGAATATCCGAAAATTCAGACATTGTCCGCACGGCCCTTCGTCGCCACCAGATGCTAACGGCAAAATCGGGGAGCGGCAAACTGTTTCCGCGCGCCGTCCGCGCGGTTCCATCGTCAGGCTCCGCCGATGATGGAATGATCGATGACACGCAAACCCTGCCATGAAATCATGACCAACGCGTTAACGCGCGGAACGGCGGGCCATTGTCCTGCTGCCATCCGACGTGGCCGCGCCGCGATGCGTTGCCTTCGCCGCGCTTGTTTGCCAAGTGAGGCGGCACGCATAACCGCCGGAGCCGCCATGACCCCGCTGATCGCCGTCCTCTTCGCCGTCCTGCAAGGGGCGACCGAGTTATTCCCCGTCTCCAGCCTCGGCCATGTGGTGATCGTCCCCGCCCTGCTGCACTGGCCGATCGACCAGGCCTCGCCGGCCTTCCTGCCCTTCGTCGTGATGCTCCATGTCGGCACCGCGACGGCGCTGCTGCTCTATTTCTGGCGCGAGTGGTGGGCGATGCTGGCCGGCCTGCTCGGCCGCGGCGACCCCGGCGAGGTCGATGCCCAGCGCGGCCTGCTGCTGCGCCTCGTCGTCGCCACGCTGCCGGCGGTGGTCATCGGCTTCGCGCTGAAAAAGCCGATCCAGCACCTTTTCGCCAGCCCCGAGATCGCCGCCGCCTTCCTCGTGGCCAACGGCGCGGTGCTGGTCATCGGCGAACGTCTGCGCCGCCGCCGCGCCGGAAACGGCTTCGGCATCGGCCAGCTCACCCTCCGCGACTCGCTGGTGATCGGCCTGTTCCAGTGCCTCGCCTTCCTGCCCGGTCTGTCGCGCTCGGGCTCGGCGATCGTCGGCGGCCTGACCCGCGGGCTCGACCACGAGGCCGCCGCCCGCTTCGCCTTCCTGATGGCCACCCCGGTCATCGCCGGCGCCGCCGTGGTTG
>JAJZFF010000134.1 GCA_021805485.1 Pseudomonadota bacterium | reverse complement strand
CATCCAGCAGCGCGTCGTCGGCCAGGGCCGGATCGTCAAGCCCGAGTTCGTCGTAGGGTGCGCCCTTGCGGCGCAGCAGGTCGCGCACCGGGACCCCCATGCGGGCGATCAGCGCGGCCAGTTCGTCACGGCCCGGCGGCGTTTTCAGATATTCGATCACCACCGGCTCGATGCCGGCGTTGCGGATCAGGCCGAGCACGTTGCGCGACGTGCCGCAGGCGGGATTATGGTAGATCGTGACACTCATGGCTGCACCGGCAGACGGGAAGGAGCGAGGCCGCACGCGAGGGGATCGCCGTGGCAGCAATTGGTGGTGAGGAAATCGATCAGGCCGTTCATGGCATCATACTCGGCGGCATAGATCAGCGAGCGGCCAGCGCGGCGGACGCGGATCAGCCCGGCCTGGCGCAGTTGACCGAGATGGAAGGAGGCCGTCGCGGCGGGCAGGCCGAGCCGCTCGCCGATCTGCCCGGCGGGACAGCCTGCCTCGCCCGCCTCGACGAGCAGGCGGAACATGTCCAGCCGGGTCTCCTGGGCCAGCGCCGCAAGCGCGGCGAGGGCATCTTTTTTTTCCATATCTCCAGAATAATCGAAGTGTCGGCCGCGTCAACCGGGCTTGCGGCGCCACGCCGACGCGGCCAATCATGGCCGAACGAGGCGCGCCTTGTCCGATGCCAACACCCTGCAGCGGGCGATGGCCGAATCAGACCACCAGGGAGGATAAAATGGCCAAATTCACCATCGCGACCCCGGCCGGGGTCAGCTTTTCCGTCACTGGCGGGGGCTACGAGACGGAAATGGAACCGCTCGCAGGGCTGGATGCGGAAATCGTGGAGGTTGCCGCGTCCTCCGAGGAGGCCTTCATCGCCGGCGCCCGCCACGCCGACGCGCTCTATGCCAAGGCGATCCCCATCACCCGGCGCATCATCGAGGGGCTGGAGCGCTGTCGCGCCATCGTGCTCGGCAGCGTCGGCGTCGATTCCGTCGATGTCGCCGCCGCCACCGAGCGCGGCATTCCGGTGACGAACTGCCCCGACACGTTCATCGAGGAGGTTGCCGACCATGCGATGACCCTCCTGCTCGGCGGTTTCCGCCGGCTCGTCGAGCAGGACCGCATGGTCCGCGAGGGGCGTTGGAAGGAAGGCCGACCCGCGCTCCTGAAGCTGCCGCGCCTGATGGGGCAGACCCTCGGCTTCATCTCCTTCGGCCATGTCGCCCGCGCCGTCGCCGTCCGGGCGCGGCCGTTCGGGCTGCGCATGCTCGCCTATGATCCGTATATCGAGGAACTGGCGATGAGCCCCTACGGCGTCGAGCCGGCGAGCCTCGGCGAGGTGCTCGAACGCTCCGATTTCGTCTCGATGCACGCGCCGGGCACGCCGGAGACCGGGCACATGCTCGGCGAGGCGCATTTCCGCCGCATGAAGCCCACCACGCTGTTCATCAATACCGGCCGCGGCGCGACCGTGGACGAGCCGGCGCTGATCCGGGCCCTGCAGGAGGGTTGGATCGCTGGCGCCGCGCTGGATGTGCTGGAAACCGAGCCGCCGGGCCACAACAACCCGCTGCTTGGCATGGGCAACGTGATCCTGACCGCTCATGTCGCCTCGGCGTCGGCGCGCTTCGATCCCGCGCGCAAACGCCATGTCGGCCAGGAACTCGCCCTCATCGCCACCGGGCGCTGGCCGATGAGCTGCGTCAACCCGTCCGTTCTGGTCGGCAGCGGGCTCAGGCGCTGGCAGCCCGTCTCGATGGAACGCGGGCCGAACAGCTGAGGCAGCGGCGCCGCAGGGCCACATCGCGCCCGGCCTGAAGACCGTGGGGACCATGCCGACCACCAGCCTGCTGCGGCATATCGAGGCGTGCCACACTGCCCGCCTGCCCGGATCGCGGCTGGCGCTGCGCGTCGGCACCGCGACCGTGGGCTGGATCCTGCCCGCCGACGCCGCGCTGCTCGAAGGGCTCGGCCGTGAACCCGGCGCGGTGGTGCTCGACACGGCGGCGCGCCTGCCGGAGCTTGCCGGGAGCCTCGCCGCGCGCGGGCGCTTCCGCCCGCGAGGCGAGGCGTTCGACGTGCGCGCGCTGCCCGGCGGACCGGTTCTGGCGCGCATCGACCGCGGCGCGCTGCCGGTGCTCGGCATCGCGGCCGAAGGGGTCCACGTCAACGGCCTGGTACGCCGCCGCAGCGCTGTGCATCTCTGGGTCGCCCGCCGCGCCGCCGACAAGGCGCTGGATCCGGGCAAGCTCGACCACCTCGTCGCCGGCGGCATCCCGGCGGGACTCACACCGGCGGAGACGCTGATCAAGGAAGCCGCCGAGGAAGCCGGGATTCCGCCGGCGCTGGCGGCCCAGGCGCGCGCGGTCGGGCAGATCACCTACGGCATGGAACGTCCCGAGGGATTGCGGCGCGATCGCCTGCATCTGTTCGACCTCGAACTGCCGGAGGCCTTCACCCCGGAGCCGATCGACGGCGAGGTGGCCGGCTTCGAGCTGTGGCCGCTGCCGCGCGTGATCGCGGCCATGCGCGAGACCGACGAGTTCAAGTTCAACGTCAATCTGGTCCTGATCGACCTCGCATTGCGCCTCGGCGCGATCGATCCGGCCGGTCAGGAGGGGCGGGCGCTGCGGGCCGCCCTCGATGCCGGCTGACCGCCGCTCGGCTCAGAAGTCGAGATCCAGCTCGTCGATCTCCTGCGGCTCCTCCAGCGCCGCGGCGACCCATTCGGCCATGTCCGGCCAGGCCAGGATGGTCGCGCAATAGCCTCGGCACGAATCGTCCAGCGCAACGTCGTAGCTCGTGAAGCGGGAGACGACAGGCGCATACATGGCATCGGCGATGCTCGGCCGGGCACCGAAGAGGAAGGGACCA
>JAJZFF010000439.1 GCA_021805485.1 Pseudomonadota bacterium | reverse complement strand
CCCCGATGCCGCCGCCCCCGGCGAGATCGTCACCGAGGACGGCGCGGTGCTCGACCATCACCAGGGCATCGCCCGCTACACGGTCGGCCAGGCCAAGCGCCTCGGCGCCGCCTCCGGCCATGTCGTCACCAGGATCGACGCCGCCCGCCGCCGCATCGTCGTCGGCCCGCGCGGCGCCGGCGGCCGCGAGGTGCGGATCGCCGAGCCGAACTGGCTGATCGATCCGCCCGCCGCCCCGTTCCGCGCCAGCGTCAAGCTCCGCGCCGGCGAGGCGCCGCACCCCGCCGAAATCGACATCGCCCGCAACCTCGTCACCCTCGACACTCCTGCTCTGGCCGCCCCCGGCCAGGCCTGCGTCGTCTATCAGGAATCCCGCGTTCTGGGCGGCGGTTTCATTTTATGAAATTTTTCGCACGATAAGATAACACACCGTTAAATTCGCGTCCGCTGAAGCAATAAAAAAATTGAATCTTTTGTTGTCATTGCTTATCGTGGCGTCAGTTTATTTCATTTCCCAAAGATATTTGAACGCGGGAGAGCGGCATGTCCGTAACGACAATAGCATCAGGCGATACCCTGATTCTCAACGCTTCGCTGACCAGCAATCTTTCATTTCCAACGCCGGCGACGGCGTCGACCGGGCTCGTCATCGAACCGGGCGCCCTCACCGACGTTCCCACAATGTCCTTTGACCAGTTCAGCATGGGGATCGGGCTGGGCGGCAACATCCAGAATTTCGGCCCGAACGATACGATCGTCCTGGCCGACGTGACGACCGACTTCCAGAATTATGACATATCGCCCGGGTCGCAATCCGACCTGAATACGTTCAACAATGTGGCCACCTTCGCCGCGACCAACCAGGTCGAGCTTTTCGACGTCCCCGGCGGCCAGATCGTCTCCAACAACCCGATCTTCAACCTCGACTACACCCCGTTTATCGCGGGTTCGGTGGTCCCCTTCATCGACGCGATCGAGCAATCCCTGTTCGGCAGCATTCCCTCCTCCGGCACGCTGACCATCACCGTTGGTTTCGGGGATCCCGGTGACTCCTCGGTCGAGCCGGGACGTGAGCCGGAGGGCGGCGAAGTCGCCCTCACCATCACCACGAACAACGAGTTCAACCCGTGCTTCGCCGCCGGCACGCATATTCGCACCCCCGCCGGCGAGACGGTCGTCGAGGCTTTGGAGGCCGGCGATACCGTCATCACCGCCGCCGGCGCCGAGCGCCGCGTGGTCTGGATCGGCCGCCGCACGCTCGACATCGCCCGCCATCCGCGCCCCGAAGCGGTCCGCCCGGTCCGCATCGCCGCCGGGGCACTGGCCGATGGCGTCCCCGCGCGCGATCTCGTGGTCTCGCCCGACCACGCGATGTATCTCGATGGCATGCTGGTCCAGGCCAAGGATCTGGTCGACGGCACCATGATCGCGCCCGACCACCGCACCTCCCGCGTCACCTATTTCCATGTCGAGCTCGATGGGCACGACGTCCTGCTGGCCGAGGGCGCGCCGGCCGAAAGCTTCCTCGATACCGGCCATCGCGGCCTCTTCGAGAACGCCGATGGGCCGGTCACCCTGCACCCCGACCTGATGCAGGCCCGCCGCGAGGCCGAAGGCTGCGCCCCGCTGGTCACCGGCGGCGATGCCCTGGCAGCGATCCGCGCCCGCCTCGCCGCGCGCCGCGCCGCGCAGGGCTTCGCCCTGGTCCGCGTCCGCCCCGCGCTGCGCCATGGCGACCTGATCATCGAGGCCAGCGAGGAAAGGCCCGGCACCTTCCGCTTCGCCCTGCCCGCGAACGTGACCGAATTCGAACTCCTCGCCGGCGCCTTCGTCCCCGCCGAGGTCGATCCGGTCTCCACCGACCGCCGCCGCCTCGGGCTGTCGGTCGCTGGCCTGGCGCTGGACGGCGCGGCGCTCGACCTCGAAACCGCGATCCCAGCACCCGGCCGCCTGCCGCGCGCGGGCGGCGATGCCGGGGTCTGGACAAGCGGCAATGCCGCCATCCAACTGCCGCGCGCCGGCACCGAACTGGTGTTGACGCTGACCGCCCAGGCCCTGTTCTGGACCGCGCCGGCCGCCATGCGGCGCGCCAGCGCCTGATCTCCGGCCGATACGCCGCGATTTGTGATGGTGGCGGGTGTGCGATGCACCCGCCACAGGCGTTTTTTTGTCCCATGCCGGGCGCTTCCGATTGGTTTCGGCGCCCCGGCAAGCTATATCTCGGCCTGCGGCATCCGTTTGCGGGCTCTCCCAACCGGCGGGGCCGACCATGCGGCAGCGGGTTCCGGCCCGATGCCATGACCTGATGCACCCACGCCATGGCAGCCGCCATGCCCGACAAGAAAAAAAGGATTCCAGACGTGGCCAACGAAAAATCGCAGAACGTGCAGGATGTCTTCCTCAATCACGTTCGCAAGAGCAAGACCCCGGTCACCGTGTTCCTTGTGAACGGTGTGAAGCTCCAGGGCGTGATCACCTGGTTCGACAATTTCTCCGTCCTGCTCCGCCGCGACGGGCACACCCAGCTCGTCTACAAGCACGCGATCTCGACCGTGATGCCCGGCGCGCCGATCCAGCTCTTCGACGCGACCAAGGCCGAAGGCGCCGCGCCGGCAGGGGGGCCCACGCTCAGC
This sequence comes from Pseudomonadota bacterium, assembly GCA_021805485.1. Next base: position 9,690 of record JAJZFF010000439.1, on the reverse strand, counting down.
CTCGGCCGCGCCGGCGACCCCGACCACGACGCCGGGTAGGCTCGATTGAGCATACCCACCCAGGCCGCGCCCACCCGCGCCGCCGTCCTGCTTCCGTGGGAACATGGCGGGCGCAACGGCCCGCGCGAGGCCGAGGCCCGTCTCGCCGAGGCGATCGGCCTCGTCGCCTCGATCGGCCTCGTCATCGCCCATGACGAAATCGTGCAGATCCGCGCGCACCGCCCTGCCACCCTGTTCGGCGAGGGTCAGGTGCGGCGGATCGGCGAGTCCATCGCCGAGGCCGAGATCGGCGTCGCCGTGGTCGATTCCGTGCTCAGCCCGGTGCAGCAGCGCAATCTCGAACGCGCATGGAAGTGCAAGGTCATCGACCGCACCGGCCTGATCCTCGACATTTTCGGCGAGCGCGCCCGCACCGCCGAGGGCGTGCTGCAGGTTGAACTCGCGCATCTCGCCTATCAACGCTCCCGCCTCGTCCGTTCCTGGACCCATCTCGAGCGCCAGCGCGGCGGCTTCGGCTTCCTCGGCGGCCCTGGCGAAACCCAGATCGAGGCCGACCGCCGGCTGATCACCGACCGCATCGCCCGCCTCCGCCGCGAGCTCGACGAGGTCCGCCGTACCCGCGGCCTGCACCGCGCCGCGCGCAACCGCGTGCCTTATCCGGTCGTCGCCCTGGTCGGCTACACCAATGCCGGAAAGTCCACCCTGTTCAACGCCCTCACCGGAGCGACCGTCCACGCGCAGGACCAGCTCTTCGCCACCCTCGACCCGACGATGCGCCTCATCGTCCTGCCCTCCGGCCGCCAGGCCATCCTGTCTGACACGGTGGGCTTCATCTCCGACCTGCCGACCGAACTCGTCGCCGCCTTCCGCGCGACGCTCGAAGAGGTCGCCGCCGCCGACATCATCCTCCATGTCCGCGACTGCGCCCATCCGGACAGCGCCGCCCAGCGCGCCGACGTCATCTCGGTGCTCGACGGCATGGCCCGCTCCGGCATGATCGACGAGGGCTGGTCGTCCCGCTGCCTCGAGGTGATGAACAAGATCGACCTGCTCGACCCCGACGGGCGCGACCTGCCGGGCCCCGCCGCCATCGCCGTCTCGGCGCTGTCCGGCGAGAATCTCGAAACCCTGCGCGCTGCGATCGATGCCCGGCTCGCCGGTGCCATGCAGGTCGCGACCTATTGGCTCGCCCCGTCCGATGGCGCCGGCCTCGCCTGGCTCTACCGCCACGGCGAGGTGCTCTCCCGCGCGGATGGCGAGGAAGCCATCGCCATCGAGGTCCGGCTCCGCCCCGAGGACCGCGCCCGCTTCGAGCGCGATCACGAAGCCGCGCTGCACGCCCCGGTCCCCTGACCCACTGCTACGGATTCCCGCCCATGATGCCTGACAGAACCGACCTTTCCGCCATCGCGGCGCTGCTGCGCGACGTCGCGCGCACGATCGTGATGCCCCGTTTCGGCCATATCGGCCCGGCCGACATGCGCACCAAGTCCGGCCCGCTCGACCCCGTCACCGTGGCCGACGAGGCGGCCGAACGCGCCCTCACCGAAGGCCTGCGCGCTCTCTTCCCCGATGCCGCGGTGATCGGCGAGGAAGCCGTCGCCGCCGATCCCGCGCTGCTCGGGGCGGTCGCCGGCCCCGGTCCCGTCTTTGTGATCGACCCGATCGACGGCACCCAGAACTACGCCGCCGGCCTGCCGCTGTTCGGCCTGATGATCGCCCTGGTCGAGGGCAACGAAACCATCGCCGGGCTGATCCACGACCCGCTGCGCGACGACACCATGCTCGCCACGCGCGGCGCCGGTGCCTTCCTGCTCCGCGGCACGCCGGCTGAAGCCGAATGGCAGCCCCTGCGCGTCGCATCCCCGGCGCCGCTGGCGGAGATGATCGCCTCGGTCTCCTGGCAATACATGGCGCGGGCCGAAAAATCCCGCGTGCTCGGCAGCCTTGCAGCCCTTGGGCAGACGCCCAACCTGCGCTGTGCCGCCGCCACCTACCGCGCCATGGCCTCCGGCCACATGCACGCCGCGGTCTCCCGCCGCACCCTGCCGTGGGACCATGCCGCCGGCACGCTGATCGTCACGGAAGCCGGCGGCCATGTCCGCCGGCCGGATGGCGAGGTCTGGCGCCCCGCCGATATCGATGGCGGTCTCATCGCCGCCACCGACCGCGACACCTGGCACCGCCTGCGCGACGCGCTGTTCGGCTAATCCTCCCGCTTCACCGCCTGCCAGAGCGCCTCCATCTCGACGAGCCCGGCCGCCTCCGGCGTCGTCCCGGCGGCGGCGAGCCTGGCCTCCACCGCGCGGAACCGGCGCTCGAACTTCGCGTTCGCCCGCGCCAGCGCCTGCTCGCCATCGCAGCCGAGCTTGCGGGCGAGATTGACCATCACGAAGAACATGTCGCCCAGCTCGTCCTCGATCCGCGCCGGGTCCGCCCCCGCCAGCTCGGCGCGCAGCTCCGCCGTCTCCTCGTCGAGCTTGTCGAGCACCGCCTCGGCATCCGGCCAGTCGAAGCCGACCCGCGCCGCCCGCCCCGCGAGTTTCCGCGCCCGCATCAGCGCCGGCAGCGTGGTGGCGATGCCATCCAGCACGCCGCTCTCCGCCCGCGCCGCCCGCTCGCGCGCCTTGTCCGCCTCCCAGGCCCGCGTCTGCGCCGCCTGATCCCGCGCCTCGGCGTCGCCGAACACATGCGGATGCCGGCGGATCATCTTGTCGGCAATCCCGGCGGCCACCTCATCGAAACCGAACCAGCCGCGCTCCTCCGCCATCCGCGCGTGATAGACCACCTGGAACAGCAGGTCGCCCAACTCGTCGCGCAGCGCGGCCGCATCGCCTTTTCCGATCGCGTCCGCAACCTCATAGGCCTCCTCGACCGTATAGGGAGCAATGGTGACGAAATCCTGTTCGCGATCCCATGGGCATCCGGTCTCTGGATGCCGAAGTGCTGCCATGACGGCGATGAGGCGGTCGATCGGTCTGTCGGTCATGCGGTCCCGAAGCTGTGATGGGTGACTCCGCCGCGGTCACGGCGGGTTGATGAATGGCCAGCGCGCACCAGAGTAATCTATCGCCCGAGGAGAACAACCATGCACGTCATCCGCACACCGGACTGGTCCCTGCCCGAGCGGGACGCGACCCCGCCGCACCTGGCGCTCGACCGCCGCGCCGCCCTCGCCGCGCTGGGCGGGGCCATGCTCGGTTTCGGCAGCATCGGCGACGCCCTCGCCGACGCCAAGCCGGGCGCCCCTGTCAACGTGGCGGCCGCCGACGCCAAGCCCGGCGACCGCATCGCCGACTACCCGCCCTCGGCCGCCCGTTTCGACCCCGCGCGCAAGCTCACCCCGCGCCACAATGTCGAGACCTACAACAATTTCTACGAATTCGGCCTGAACAAGGACATCTGGCGCAAGGCCCAGAAACTCCCCACCGAGCCCTGGACCATCCGCATCGACGGCTTGGTGGAAAAACCCTTCACCATCTCATTCGACGACCTGATGAAGAAGGTCAGCACCGAAACCCGCATCTACCGCCATCGCTGCGTCGAGGCCTGGTCCCTCGTCGTCCCCTGGGAAGGCTTTCCGCTCGCCGATCTGGTCAAGCTGGCGAAGCCGCTCTCGGGTGCGAAATATCTCCGCTTCACCTCGCTCTCCGATCCCAAGGTGATGCCGGGCCTGTCGATCCCGTTCTTCCCCTGGCCCTATCACGAGGGCCTGACCATGGCGGAGGCGACGAACGAGCTCGCCTTCGTCGGCACCGGCATGTATGGCGCGACAATGCCGAAGCAGGACGGCGCGCCGATCCGCGTCGTGCTGCCCTGGAAATACGGCTTCAAGTCGGCGAAATCCCTGGTCCGCATCGAATTCACCAAGGAACAGCCCGTCACCTTCTGGGAAAAGACCAGCCCCGACATGTACGGCTTCTGGGCCAATGTGAACCCGAAATACCCCACCCTGCGCTGGAGCCAGGCGCGCGAGCGTGTCATCGGCACCGGCGAGGTGGTGCCGACGCAAATCTACAACGGCTACGGCAAATGGGTGGCCTCGCTCTATGCCGGCGTGAAGCAGGACAAGAAACTGTTCATGTGACCGCCAGCAGCCGGCGGGCGATGCCGATCACCCGCCGCGCCTCGCTCCACAATTCGTAACGGTCGAACTCCGTCGCCCTGACCCAGGCGATGTCGGTCACGTCATCGCCGGCCACCGCCTCGCCGCCCTGATACAGCCCGGCGAAATCGAGAATGGTGTAATGGAACTCGATCCGCTGCGCCGCGTCGCGATGGATCGAGTCCACATGCGCCGCCAGCACCAGTTCCCCGGCTTCGAGCCCGGTCTCCTCGCGCAATTCCCGCCGCGCCGCCGCCTCCGCCGTCTCGCCCAGCTCCTGCGCCCCACCCGGCAGGCTCCACGCGCCCAGCGCCGGCATGCGGCCGCGGCGGATCAGCAGCACCTCGTCGCCGCGCAGCAGCACCACCCCGATGCCGACGCGCGGCGCCGCCGGATAGGCCCGGCTCATCCCGCCACCAGCGCGCGGATCGCGCGGTCCTGCCCGAACAGGTGCAGCAGCACCCGCGCCGCCCGCCCGCGCGGACTTTCCAGCTGCGGGTCCTCGTCGAGCAGCAGCGTCGCATCCTTCTGCGCCATCGGAATCAGGTCCTCGTCGCGTTCCGCGTCCGCCAGCCGGTAGCCGGGCAGGCCGGACTGTTTCGCCCCCAATATGTCGCCGCCGCCGCGCAGCCGGAAATCCTCGTCGGCGATACGGAACCCGTCCTCCGTCTCCCGCAGGATGGCCAGCCGCCGCCGCGCCGCCTGGCTCAGCTCGTCGCCGTGCAGCAGCAGGCAGAAACTCGCCGCCGCCCCGCGCCCGACCCGCCCGCGCAGCTGGTGCAACTGCGCCAGCCCGAACCGGTCCGCGTGCTCGATCACCATCACATTCGCCTCCGGCACGTCCACCCCCACCTCGATCACCGTGGTCGAGACCAGGATGTCTGCCTCGCCGCGGGCGAAGCGCTCCAGCGCCGCCGCCCGGATCTCGATCGGCTGCCGCCCGTGCGCCAGCACCACCCGCGCGCCGAACTGCTCGGCCAGCGCCGCGAACCGCGCCTCGGCGGCGGCGATGTCCATCGCCTCGCTCTCCGCCACCAGCGGGCACACCCAATACACCCGCCCGCCCTGGCGGATCATCCGCGCCACCGCGGCGACGATCTCCTCCATCCGTCCCGCCGGGTGCAGCGTGGTGCGGATCGGCTTGCGCCCCGCCGGCTTGGCGAGAATCCGGCTCACGCTCATCTCCCCCCAATGCGAGAGCAGCAGCGTGCGCGGAATCGGCGTCGCCGTCATCACCAGCATGTCCGTCGCACGCCCCTTGGCGCCAAGCGCGAAGCGCTGCTCGACGCCGAAACGGTGCTGCTCGTCGATCACCGCAAGGCCGAGATCGTGGAACGCGACACTCTTCTGGAAAATCGCATGGGTGCCGACCACGATCGGGATCGACCCGTCCGCGAGCCCGGCCAGCACGCGCCGCCGCTCGGCGGCCTTGAGCGAGCCGGTCAGCAGCGCGACTTGCACCGGGCAGAGTTTCTCCAGTGTCGCGAGATGCTGGCGCGCCAGCAATTCGGTGGGGGCGAGCAGGGCGGCCTGCGCCCCGGCCTCGACCACGCGCAGCATCGCCAGCGTCGCCACCAGCGTCTTCCCCGCGCCGACATCGCCCTGCAACAGCCGCAGCATCCGGTGTGGTGCCGCGAGATCGGCGTCGATCTCGGCGAGTGCCTCCGCCTGCGCCGCGGTCGGCGCGAAGCCGAACCGCGCCAGCGCCACCGCCCGCAGCCGTCCATCGCCGGTAAAGACGCGTCCCGGCCGCCGCCGCCGCCGCGCGCGGATCAGCGCGAAGGCCAGCTGCCGCGCCAGCAACTCGTCATAAGCCAGCCGCCGCGCCGGGCCATCGCCGGGCATCGCGGCCGGCGCGTGCAGCGCCCGCAACGCGGCGGCAAAGCCCGGCCAGCGCCGTGTCTTCAGCACCGAGGGCAACTGCCATTCCGGCAACTCCGGCAGGCGGGCGAGGGCGCCGTCCACCGCCCGCGTCATCAGCCGCGCCGAGAGCCCCGCCGTCAGCCCCCGCACCGGCTCGATCGCCGGCAGCCGCGCCGCCTCCTCCGCCGCCAGCACGTAATCGGGATGGGGCAGGGTAGGGCGGTCGGCGAACCGCTCGACCTTGCCCGACAGCAGCAGTTTCGCCCCCACCGGAAACTGCCGCAGCCGCCCGGGGTGGAACAGCACCACCTCGCCGAAGCCGCTGGCGTCGCGAATCACCACCCGGTGCGGCTGCCCCCGCCGCGCCGGCGCCTCGTGCCGCACCACCTCGACCATTACCGTCGCGACCGTTCCCGCCTCCGCCTCCGCCAGCGTCGAATGCCGCGAGCGGTCGATGAAATGCAGCGGCAGATGAAACAGCAGGTCGCCAACACTCGGTCCGCCCGCAGCGCGCGCGATCAGCGCCGCGAGCTTCGGGCCGATTCCCGGCAGGCTGACGAGTTCGGCACGGAACGGCGCCAGCGACTCGGAGATGTTGGTGATCACGGGCTGACAGTGGCGGAGCACTCGACTATATCGCAAGCCATCATGACCGAAGTAACGTCCGAGGCGCTGGCACAGCGCCGCCGCCGGCTGCTCTACCGCGCGACCCATCGCGGCACGTATGAAAACGACCTGATGATCGGCGGCTTCGCCCGCAAATATATCGATGGGATGGACGATTCGGCGCTCGACGCGCTGGAGGCGGTGATGGAACACCCCGATGCCGAGCTGGCGGACTGGCTGACCGGCCGCAAGCCGGTCCCGGCCGAGGCCGAGTCGGACATGCTCCGCCGCATCCGCGACGAGGCGGCGGACATTGCCCAGGGCGAGTTCGGCGCCAAGCGCGGGCGATGAGCCTGCTTCCCGTCTATGGCGCGCCCGAAGGGTTCGACGCCGACCTGATCGCGCGCCGCGCCGCCGAGGCCGGCACGGTCCTGCACATCGCGCGTGACGATGCCCGCCTCGCCCGGCTGGAGGACGCGCTCGCCTTCTTCGCCCCCGCCGCCGAAATCATCCGCTTCCCCGCCTGGGACTGCCTGCCCTACGACCGCGTTTCGCCCAACCCGGCGATCATGGCCGACCGCGTCGCCGCCCTGGCCCGGCTGCTGGAACCGGCGAAGGGCACCCGCATCGTGCTGACCACGGTGAACGCCGCGGTCCAGCGCACCCCGCCGCGCGCCCGCTTCGCCGATGCCAGCCGCACCATCGCCCCCGGCGGTGCCGCCCCGCCGGACGATCTCGCCCGCTTCCTCGAACAGCGCGGCTATCACCGCGTCGGCACCGTCATGGAACCCGGCGATTTCGCCGTGCGCGGCGGCATTTTCGATGTCTGGCCCTCAGGCGAGCCGGCGCCGTCCCGCATCGACCTGTTCGGCGACACGGTGGACACGCTCCGCCGTTTCGACCCCGGCACCCAGCGCAGCGGCGAGGCGCTGCCCTCGCTCACCTTCCGCCCCGCCTCCGAACTTCCGCTCGATGCCGACTCGATCAGCCGCTTCCGCACCGGCTTCCGCGAGCTGTTCGGCGCCGAGGCGCTGACCGACCCGCTTTACCAGGCCGTCTCCGAGGGCCGCCGCCATCCCGGCATGGAGCATTTCGCGCCGCTCTTCTGCGCGACGATGGAAACCGTGTTCGACTATGCGCCCGGTGCCGCCATCAGCCTCGACCACCAGGCCGAGGAGGCCGCCGCCGCCCGCTTCGAGATGATCGCCGATCACTACGAGGCCCGCTCCGCCCCGCCCCGCGCCGGCGAGGCGCCGTACCGGCCGGTCGCGCCCGCGCGCCTCTATCTCGACCGCGCCGGCCTCGATGCGCTGCTCCGCGCCCGCGGGGCAACCGTGTTCTCGCCCTTCTCCCGGCCCGAGGGCGCCGAGGGCGTGGAAGCCGGCGGCCGCCCCGGCGCCATCCTCGCCTCCGCCCAGGGCATCGCCTCGGTCTATGAGGAATTCCGCCTGCTCGCCGCCCGCTGGCGCGAGGCCGGGCGCCGCGTCGTCCTCGCCGCCTGGTCCGCCGGCTCGCGCGACCGTCTCGCCGCCCTGCTGCGCGACCACGGCATGCGCTCGATCCCGATCGACAACGCCGCCGAGGCCCGCATCGCCCAGGGCGACGCCGTGCTGCTCGCCGTCCTCGGCCTCGAACGCGGCTATGTCGCCGACGATCTCGCCATCGTCGCCGAGCAGGACCTGCTCGGCCAGCGCATCGCCCGCCCGCCGCGCCGCCGCCAGCGCGCCGACCAGTTCATCGCCGACGCCACCGAAATCGCCGAGGGCGATCTCGTCGTGCATCAGGATCATGGCATCGGCCGCTATGACGGGCTGGTGACGCTGAGCGTCGAGGGCGCGCCGCATGACTGCCTGCGCATCCTCTACGATGGCGACCAGAAGCTCTTCCTGCCGGTCGAGAACATCGACATGCTCTCCCGCTTCGGCAGCGAGACCGCCGGCGTCGGGCTCGACCGCCTGGGCGGCGCCTCCTGGCAGGCGCGCAAGGCCAAGGCCCGCAACCGCATCCGCGACATGGCGGCCGGCCTCATCCGCATCGCCGCCGAGCGCAAGCTGCACGACGCCGCGATCCTCGCCGCCGATGACGGCGCCTTCGCCGAATTCTGCGCCCGCTTCCCCTACACCGAAACCGAGGACCAGGCCCGCGCCATCGCCGACGTGATGGAAGATCTCGCCGCCGGCAAGCCGATGGACCGGCTGGTCTGCGGCGATGTCGGCTTCGGCAAGACCGAGGTCGCACTCCGCGCCGCCTTCATCGCCGCGATGTCCGGCGCCCAGGTCGCCGTGGTGGTGCCGACCACGCTGCTCGCCCGCCAGCACTACCGCCTGTTCTCCGAGCGCTTCGCCGGCCTGCCCATCCGCGTCGAGCAGCTCTCCCGCCTCGTCTCCGCCAAGGATACCGCGAAGGTGAAGGCCGGCCTCGCCGACGGCACGGTGAACATCGTCGTCGGCACCCATGCGCTGCTGTCGAAAACCATCGCCTTCGCCGACCTCGCTTTGCTGATCGTCGACGAGGAGCAGCATTTCGGCGTCGCCCACAAGGAACGGCTCAAGCAGCTCAAGGCCGACATCCACGTCCTCACCCTGACCGCGACGCCGATCCCCCGCACCCTCCAGCTCGCGCTGACCGGCGTGCGCGACCTGTCGCTGATCACCACCCCGCCGGTCGACCGTCTCGCCGTGCGCACCTTCATCATGCCGTGGGACAAGCTGGTGATCCGCGAGGCCATCGCCCGCGAGCGCTTCCGCGGCGGGCAGATCTTCTGCGTCGTCCCGCATATCGAGGATATCGACCGGATGCGCGAGCGCCTGGCCGAGATCGCGCCGGACCTGCGCACCGCCACCGCCCATGGCCGCCTGCCGCCGACCGAGATCGAGCGGGTGATGACCGAGTTCAGCGAAGGCAAGCACGACGTCCTGCTCGCCACCAACATCGTCGAATCCGGGCTCGACATGCCGGCGGTGAACACGATCCTGATCTGGCGCGCCGATCTCTTCGGCCTCGGCCAGCTCTACCAGCTGCGCGGCCGCGTCGGCCGCGGCAAGCAGCGCGGCTACGCCTATCTCACCTGGCCGGCCTCGCACACGCTTGCCGCCTCCTCGCAGAAGCGCCTCGAA
>JAJZFF010000580.1 GCA_021805485.1 Pseudomonadota bacterium | reverse complement strand
CGAAGCGCTTGCCGGCTTCCTCGAAGCGGCGGGCGACGGCCAGGGCTTCCGCGGCCTGCCGCTCCGCCATCACCAGCGAGATCTCGCCGGCGACCACGGTGAGCAGCGCCGCCATCTCGCGGTGCAGCGGCTGCGCGACGCGCGGCCGGCCGAGCAGCACCACGCCGAGCGGGCCGCTCGCGCGCGGATCGGGCAGGGCGACGGCGAGCCAGAACGGCGCGGTCACGCCCTCGGGGTCGAGTTCGACGACCGTGCGTTCGCAGCATTGGCGGAACAGGTCGGTCCCCGCCGGAATGGCCGGGATTTCGAGCGCGGTGTTCCACCCCTCGCTGTAGCGGAGCCTGGCGGCCTGCCGGTCGTGGGTGAGCAGGATGCCGCTGGGGGAATCCGCCGTGTCGGCCAGCGCCTTGATCGCCCGCTGGGCGACGCTGACCCCGCCATCGGCGGACAGCGTCGCGATGCTGCGCAGCCATTCCTGGCGGTAGTCGTACGGCGCCGCCGCGAAATGGCGGCTGAGCGCGACCATGAGGCGGGAGCGCGCCGAGCCGGAACTCGCCACGATCGCGAGCACCAGCAGGCCGGCGAACATGATGGCCCATTCGATGACCCCGGCGAGGCCGGTGCCGTAATCGCGCACGAGTTCGGCGACGATGCCGAGCACGATCATGAACGAGCCGCCGAGGATCAGGCTGGCGGAGTAGAACGCCGCCTCCCGCGAGAGGTGCAGCCGGCGCGGCCGCCAGCGGATCGCGCGCATCGCGCCGGCGGCGAAGAGCGGCAGGACCATGACCAGCAGGGCGAGTCTCGCGCCGATCAGCGGCGGGCTGAAGCGGTGCTGCAGGATCACCGCCGCGTAGAGAAGCAGGCTGACCAGCGCGAGGCCGCCGGTGGCGACGCCGGGCAGGCTGACATGCCAGAGGATCTCGCGCTCGGCGTTGCGCATGACGTTTTCCAGCAGCACCAGCATGGCGATGGCGAAGACGACCTGGGCCTCGATGGCGATGGCCGCGCCCAGCGCCGGTGCGAGCGCCCGCGTCAGCGTCACCGCGGCGAAGACGACGACGAGCGCGGTCAGCAGGCCGCGCTGGAGGGCCGGCAGCTCGCGCAGCCTCTTGCCGCGGGAGACCGCATCGAGGATGACGACCGCGCCGGTCCAGCCGAGCAGCGCCGCCATCCAGGTGCCGGAGGCCACGGCCGAGCCGGGCGGAAGCAGGCTCGAGGCGAGGGCGAAGGCGCCGGTCGCCACGGCGGCGAGCGTCATCGGCAGGCGGGTGCGGCGCCAGAGCGGCCAGGCGACCGGCGGCAGGTTCAGCCGGTCCTGCCGCGGCAGCCGGGCGAGAATCACGAAGACCGAGAGAGCGAGATAGGCCAGGCCGACGGCGATGCCGGCGGCGCCGAGTCCGGATTCGTTCACATGCCCACGCAGGCCGTCACCGTGCGCCCTTGCCAAACAATACGACCGAAACGGTTTCGATCAGAATTTTTCCATCGAGCAGGAACGACCTCTTCCTGAGGTACTCGGTGTCATAGATGTGCTTGATCCGCGCATCCTCGACCGACGCGCCGTAAGCATAGCGCACTTGAGCGAGACCGGTAATGCCCGGTTTCACCGCGTGGCGCAAATCGTAGTCCGGGATCGACTCGCGCAGGATCGCGACGAACTCGGGGCGCTCGGGGCGCGGGCCGATGATGCTCATGTCGCCGCGCAGGACGTCGAAGAACTGGGGCAGCTCGTCGATCCGGTATTTGCGCAGGATGCGGCCGACCGCGGTGATGCGCGGATCCTCGGTCGCGGCCCAGACGGCGACGCCCGCTCCCTCGGCGTCGCGGCGCATGCTGCGGAACTTGGTGATGCGGAACGGCCGGCCGTTCAGGCCGACGCGGGTCTGGCGGTAGAAGACCGGGCCGGGACTGTCGATGGCGATGGCGAGGGCGGCGAGAAGCATGACGGGGGCGAGAAAGACCGCCATGACGAGGCTCATCGTGACGTCGAAGACCCGGCGGGAGGCGCGGGCCAGGCGCCCCTCCCGCCGGATCTGCAGGTCGGGCGCGGCAGGGGCGCGGGTGACCGGCGAGGCGAAATGCGGCAGTTCTGCAAGCTGATCGCCATAAGGCATGAAGCGGACCAGCGGAAACCGATGCTTCGGATCGACGATCATCATGCAACCTCTCAAATATGCGATAAATCTAAAAGGCGGATCGAAACGCCTAATGTGAAGCAATGTTATCCAGTGGCGCTTTATTAACTCAATTTTATCTAATAGGCAAACGAAGTTCTCAAAACGGAGATATCGACCGCGCTTGACATTATGCCACAAAAACAGTTTGTTATGTCGATTCGTATGCAAAATGTCTACAAAATATGATGGAATCCAATTAATAATTTTTCATGATTTGCATCAATTTACGCAAATAATCTTAAATTTGTCTTGTTGTATCGTTTAGTTAAACGATTCGCATTTTTTAGATGACGTAAACGTAAGGCTGCCCGAATCGCGGCTGAAGAGCCTCTCCCAACCCGTTTCCGGATCATCCGCCGGTCGCGACGCGGCGTGCCGCCGCGCCGGATCAGCCGGTGTCGAGGCGGAGGTCCGGGTGGAGCGGACAGGCGCGGTTGCCGGGCGGCCGCGCGAGGCGGCGGCGCGGGAGGAGCGGCGAAGGCGCGGGCGGCGGCGCGGGCCGGGCGCGGGGCCGGGGTGACAACGGGGCGCGGAGCGAAACCTTGCGGCGCAGGGCGGGTGGCGGGCGGATGCCGAGCAGATGGCAGAGCGGGCGCAGGGCGCGGCCGGTGGCCGGGCGCGATTCGATCAAGGCGGTCATGTCCGGATCGTCGAGCAGGTGGCGCAGCTGCGAGGCGGCGGCGCCGGTGC
>JAJZFF010000448.1 GCA_021805485.1 Pseudomonadota bacterium | reverse complement strand
AGCAGCCGCGTGATCGTCGCCCCGATGGAGCCGCGCGCGGCGATCGCCGAATTCGATCCGGCGGAGGGCTACGTGCTGCGGCTCGGCTGCCAGGGCGCGGTCAACATGCGCGGGCTGCTCTGCACCGTGCTCGGCGTGCCGAAGGAGCAGGTCCGGGTGCTGGCCGGCCATGTCGGCGGCTCGTTCGGCATGAAGGCGTCGTGCTATCCGGAATATGTCTGCGCCCTGCTCGCCGCGAAGCAACTCGGCCGGCCGGTGAAATGGACCGACGAGCGCACCGGCAGCTTCCTCTCCGACAGCCACGGCCGCGACCACGAGATGCTGGCCGAACTCGCCCTCGACGCCGAGGGCAATTTCCTCGCCACCCGCCTCACCGGGTTTGCCAATCTCGGCGCCTATCTCTCGAACGTGGTGCTGCTGCCGGCCACCGTGAACGCGGTGAAGAACTTCGTCGGCGTCTACCGCACCCCGCTGATCGAGGTTTCCAGCCGCAGCGTGTTCACCAACACCACCCCGGTCGGCGCCTATCGCGGCGCGGGGCGGCCGGAAGGCAATTACTACATGGAGCGGCTGGTCGAGACCGCCGCGCGCGAGCTGGGGCTCGACACGCTGGACCTGCGCCGGCGCAACCTGATCCGCCCGGAGGCGATCCCGCATCGCGCGCCCTCGGGCCTGACCTATGACAGCGGCGATTTCCCCGCGACCCTCGACCGCGCGCTGGCCGCTTCGGACTGGGACGGGTTCGCCGCGCGGCGGGCGGAGAGCGAAGCGCGCGGGCGGATCCGCGGGCGCGGCATCGGGCACTATCTGGAGGTGACGGCGGATGCGAGCCCCGAGATGGGCGGCATCCGCTTCGATGCCGATGGCGGGGTGACGATCGTCACCGGCACGCTCGATTACGGCCAGGGCCACGCCACCCCCTTCGCCCAGGTGCTCCACGCGAAGCTCGGCATTCCCTTCGAGCGCATCCGCCTCGTGCAGGGGGATTCCAGCCAACTCCTCGCCGGCGGCGGCACCGGCGGCTCGCGCTCGATCATGCAGAGCGGCACCGCCATTCTCGAAGCCGGCGACCTCGTGATCGAGAAGGGAAGCCGCGCCGCCGCCCATCTGCTCGAAGCCGGCGAGGCCGATATCGAATTCGCCAACGGGCGCTTCGGCGTTGCCGGCACCGATCTCGGCATCGGCATCATGGAGCTCGCCGACCGGCTGCGCGGTGCGAGCACCCTGCCCGAGGGCGTGCCCGCCACGCTCGATGTCGGCCATGTCGCGCGCGGCGTGCCCTCGGCGTTCCCCAATGGCTGCCACATCGCCGAGGTCGAGCTCGACCCCGAAACCGGGGTGATCGAGGTCGTCGCCTATCACACGGTCAACGATTTCGGCGTGCTGGTGAACCCGCTGCTGGTCGCCGGCCAGGTGCATGGCGGTGTGGCGCAGGGGATCGGCCAGGCGCTGCACGAGCTGGTCGCCTATGACGAGGCCGGCCAGCTGCTGACCGGCTCGTTCATGGACTATGCGCTGCCGCGGGCGGGCGCGGTGCCGGGGATCGGCTTCGCCAGCCACCCGGCGCCGGCGCGGACCAATCCGCTCGGCGTCAAGGGCTGCGGCGAGGCCGGCTGCGCCGGCAGCCTGCCGGCGGTGATGAACGCGGTGGCCGATGCGCTGTCCGGCTTCGGCATCGCGCATATCGACATGCCGGCCACCCCGCGCCGCGTCTGGGAGGCGATCCAGGCGGCGAAGGTCCGGCCGGATGAAGTCGGCTGACCGGAAAGCGCCCTATCGCCTGTAGGCTTTCGCCAGCCTGGCCGGATCGCGCCCGGCCAGAAACAGCAGCAGGCGGATGAGGTTTCGCGCGGCCCGGCGAAACCAGCCGTCGCGCTGGTAGGCCCGGGCGCTGGTGCCGATCACGAGATCCATCGGGGCGAGGCGGCGGCGGCCGAGGCGGCGGGCCAGCGCGACATCCTCCATCAGCTTCAGGTCGGGCACGCCATCCAGCGCCGCGAGCAGGCGCGCATGGATCAGCAGGGACTGGTCGCCATAGGGCAGGCGAAGGACGCGGCACCGCCATCCCGCGAGGCGCTCGACGATCCGCGCCCGAACATCGCCCGACGCGAAGCGCAGCCGGCCATAATAGGCCCGTCCGGGGTCGGCCCGGGCGAGCGTGTCGCGAAGCGCGCCGGCCCAGCCCGGCGGCAGTTCGCTGTCGGCGTGCAGGAGCCAGATCCAGCCGTCGGCGATCCGTTCCGCCCCGCGGCGAAGCTGGCCGCCGCGGCCGGGCGGACCTGTCACCACATCCGCGCCATGACGCCGCGCGATGGACAATGTGTCATCCGCGCTGCCGCCATCGGAGACGACGATCCGCGCGACGAGCGCCGGCGCCCCGGCCAGGGCGGCCAGCAGGGCGCCGATGCGATGCCCCTCGTCGAGGGTCGGGATCACGACCGTGACGCGGCCTGTGGCCGCCAAGTCCCCTGAACATGCTGCCCGGCCGATCGGACTCTTTCTCCTGCCTGCGCGATTCGGTTGCGACATGCCGCAGCATAGCGCGTCCGGCGGGACAGGCGAGCGACCATACGGCCGGCGCCGCCGCGCGGCGGCAACAAAAAGGGCCCCGGATGATTCCGGGGCCCAGTTGGGAACAGGGAATTCAACGTCTGGGAGAAACGTTCGACCGTTAGATACAGGAGGTATCGGTGTTTCCGATATGACCTAGATCAAACCGCGTCATTTATTTGCATGAGACAACGGACCCGCCCGGCGGACGGCGTCAGCTCCTGCGCGTCAGCCCGGTCTGGATCAGCACCGCGATGAGCAGGAAGAGGCCGGAGGCGAGGTTCTGGTAATACGAGCTGAGATTGCCGATCTGGTCGATCACGTTCTCG
>JAJZFF010000454.1 GCA_021805485.1 Pseudomonadota bacterium | reverse complement strand
ACCATCGTGTTGTTGAAGCTCGCGAGCACGTGAGCGACGCCCGAGGAAATGTTCTTGCGTTCCTTGCGGCGGGGACGCGTGGAGGCTGCTTTGGCCATGGGTAATCCTGTCTCTGTCTCGATACGCCGGCCCGTGGGCGGGCGGCGCGGTCAGTCGGTAGGGCGCGGCGGAAGGGCTTAGCGGGTCGCCTTCTTCTTGCCGGCGATCGCGACCGCCTTGCCCTTGCGGGTGCGGGCGTTGGTGTGGGTGCGCTGGCCGCGGACCGGCAGGCCCTTGCGATGGCGCAACCCGCGATAGCAGCCGAGATCGACCAGCCGCTTGATGTTCATGGCGACTTCGCGACGCAGGTCACCCTCGACGCGATAGTCCCTGTCGATCAGCTCGCGGATCTTCATGATCTCGTCTTCGGAGAGCTGGTTCACGCGCTTGT
This sequence comes from Pseudomonadota bacterium, assembly GCA_021805485.1. The sequence continues at coordinate 2,455 of JAJZFF010000454.1, read as the reverse complement.
CTTCGCCGATCTCGAGGGACTGGCAGATTTCGCGCGCCTTGGCGGGCCCGATGCCGTAGATGTAACGCAGGCTGATCAGCACGCGCTTGTTCGAAGGAATGTTTACGCCGGCAATACGCGCCACGGTCTGCTCCTTAGATCGCCGCCGGATCGCGCCGGCGGCAGGGAAGATCATCCAACGGAAGGCGAAGCACGGGCCCGGCGGGCCGGCATCGCCTGAACAAAGTGCGGCGCCCCGCCAGGGAGCGCCGCAAGACTGGTTGTCTAAAGCCCGACCCGGTCAGAGTCAATCGACCTTGATCAAATTTGCGTGATCGGGGCCGTTCATGCCGTTGCCGGCGCGGCGACCCCGGCGCGGCGCAGCGCGCCCTCGATCTCGGCCGTCACCTGATCCATCGCGGCCATCCCGTCGACGACGTGAAGGCGGCCCTTCTGCTCGTAATAGGGCAGGATCGGCGCGGTTTGCGCATTGTAGGCGACCAGGCGGTCCTTCACGACCTCGGCCTTGTCGTCCGGCCGGCGGACGAAATCATGGCTGCCGCATTTGTCGCACACGCCGGCGACGCCGGTCGGATGGAACTTGTCGTGATAGCCGGCGCCGCAATGCGCACAGGTGAAGCGGCCGGAAATGCGCTCGACCAGCACCGCCTCGTCGACCTTGAGCAGGATGACGGCGTCGAGATCGAATTTCTGCTCGGCGAGCATCGTGTCCAGCGCCTCGGCCTGCGGCACCGTGCGCGGAAAACCGTCGAGGATGAAGCCGTTGCGGCAGTCCGGCTGGGACAGGCGGTTGCGCAGCATGCCGATGATGATCTCGTCCGAAACCAGCGCGCCCGACTCCATCACCGCCTTCGCCGCGCGGCCCAGCTCGGTGCCCGCCTTCACCTCGGCCCGCAGCATGTCGCCGGTCGCGATCTGGGCAACACCGTAACGATCCTGCAGGATCTTGGCCTGGGTGCCCTTGCCGGCACCGGGTGGTCCCAAAAGAATGATGTTCATCGACCGCGTGTTCTCCCTCGGCCTTTTCGGATCAGGCCTTCATACTGGTGTGCCAGAAGGTGCGACTGGATCTGCGCTACCGTGTCCATCGTAACAGATACCACGATGAGCAGCGAGGTGCCGCCGAAATAATATCCCGCCGCAAGGTCGAACTGGCCGATCAGGAACTGTGGAATGAGACAGACGATCACGAGATAGGCCGCGCCGATCGTGGTGAGGCGGGTCAGCACCGTGTCGAAATATTTGGCTGTATTTGCGCCCGGGCGGATTCCTGGAACAAATCCGCCATATTTCTTGAGATTGTCGGCGGTTTCTTCCGGGTTGAACACGACAGCCGTATAGAAATACGAGAAGAAGATGATCAGGCCGGCATAGAGCAGCATGTAGCCCGGCTGGCCGTTGGAGAGTTCGCGGGCCAGCAACTGCAGCCAGCCGGGGCCGGTGCCGTGGCTGAAGCCGATCACCGTGGCCGGGATCAGCAGCAGGGAGCTGGCGAAGATCGGCGGGATCACGCCGGAGGTGTTCACCTTCATCGGCAGATGCGACGAATCGCCGCCGAACATCCGGTTGCCGACCTGGCGCTTCGGATACTGGATCAGCACCTTGCGCTGGGCACGCTCCATGAACACGACGAAGGCGACCACCGCGAGCGAGAGCACGAAGAAGCCGATGACGAAGCCGGTGGACAGGCCGCCGGAGGCGCCGAGCTGGAGCACGCTGGCGATCGCGCCCGGCAGGGCGGCGACGATGCCGGCGAAGATGATCAGGCTCGAGCCGTTGCCGATGCCGCGCGAGGTGATCTGCTCGCCCACCCACATCAGGAAGACGGAGCCGCCGGTCAGCGTGATCACGGTGGTGACGATGAAGAACAGGCCCGGATCGAGCACCGCGGGGCCGACCGTGGAGGTGATGCTCTCAAGTCCGATCGCGATGCCGTAGGACTGGGCGAGCGCGATCAGCACGGTCAGGTAGCGGGTGTACTGGTTGATCTTCTGCTGCCCGGTCTGGCCTTCCTTCTTCAGCGCCTCAAGCTGGGGCACGGCCGCCTGGAGCAGCTGCATGATGATCGAGGCCGAGATGTAGGGCATGATGTTCAGGGCGAACACGGTCATGCGGCCGAGCGCGCCGCCGCTGAACATGTTGAACATGCCGAGGATGCCGCCGCCGTTCTGGGCGAGCATGTGCTCCATCACCGTCGGGTCGACCCCGGGGATCGGGATATAGGTGCCAAGGCGGAAAACGATCAGCGCGCCGAGGGTGAACCAGATCCGCTTCTTGAGATCGGTCGCCTTCGACAGGGTTTCGAGGTTGAAGCTCGAAGCGAGTTGTTCAGCGGCGGACGCCATGAATATCCCTCATCCAACGGCAGCGTGCCGTATCTCCGGAAACCGGAACGGCGCCGCGGGTCAGTGAAAACTCACGACCTGCAGCGCCGTTCGTCAGGCTCTAGTGTGCC
>JAJZFF010000535.1 GCA_021805485.1 Pseudomonadota bacterium | reverse complement strand
AGGCCGGCGATCTGGAGTTTGAGCGCGCCTTGCTCGCTCCAGAACCAGGGCAGGCTGGCATAGGGCGCCGGGCGGCCAGCGAGGCCCGCGGCGACGCAACGCGCCTGATCGACGGCGTTCTGGACCGACTCAAGCCGGACCGGCCCATCGGCGAAACGGCTCGGATAGCGGGCGCAATCGCCGATCGCCGAAATCGCCCGATCCGCGGTGCGGAGATACGCGTCCACGACGATCCCGTCGTCGGCGGCAAGCCCGGCGTCGATCGCGAGCTCGGCGTTGGGCACCACGCCGACGCCGACGAGGATGCAATCGGCGGCGACGATCTCCCCGTCCGTGGTCTCGATGCCACGGGCCCGGCCGTCCGCGCCGAGGATCTGCGCCAGTGTCGTGCCGAAGCGGAAGCGGACCCCGGCCGCCTCGTGCGCGGCGCGCACATGCTCGGCCATCGGTGCGGAGAGCGCGCGTGCCATGGGGCGGGCGGCGGCCTCGATCACGGTCACGTCGAGGCCGAGCGCCCGTGCCGTGGCGGCGACCTCGAGGCCAATGAAGCCGGCGCCGACGACGACGACCGCGCGCGCATCGCGCAGCGCCTGGCGGAGCGCCTCCGCTTCCGCCAGCGTGCGCACCCGGAAGACGCCGCCGAGCCGGGCGCCAGGCACCGGCAGTTCACGGTTGCGCGCCCCGGTCGCGAGCACGAGATGGTCGTAGGCGATCGGCTCACAAGCGGACAGCACGACACGCCGCGCGTTCCGATCGATGCCGATGACGCGCGTTCCGGTGCGGAGCTCGACCCGGTGCTCGGCGAAGAACCGCTCCGGCCGCAATCGAACCATGTCGGCGTCGATCTTGCCGAGCAGATAGGCCTTGGAGAGCGGCGGGCGCTGATAGGGCAGAGAGCCCTCCTCGCCGAGCAGGATCACCCGTCCCTCGACGCCCGCCTCGCGCAGGGAGGCGGCGAGCTGGAAGCCGCCTTGCCCGCTGCCGACGATGGCGATCGTGCCGGCCCTGCCCATGTGTGCCGCGCGCCGGCCCAAGCGCTACGAAGGGTCGACGCAGATCGCGTAGTGGATCGGGCTGGTGACGAACCCGGACTGGAACCGGCCCTGGCTGTTCGCCGGGCTCAGCACCAGTGCCTGGCCAGGTCCGGCCTGGCCTTGCGGGCAGCGCGGCCCCGGCCGACCGCCCAGCGTTGCCTGGACCTGGTTGCCCTGGATGGTGAAGTCACTGACGCCGTTGACCACGATGCCGTAGCCGATGCCCTTGCCGGCGATGACATTGTCGCTGACCGTGCCGCCGTGGTTGATCAGCCCCTTGTCCTCGCCCCACGCCGCCGGACCGATGGCGATGGCCACCTTGATGTAGCCACCATCCGCCTCGATGCGGTTGCCGCTGACGATGGTGCCGGTGTAGTCGCCGTCGAAGGGCTTGTAGTCGACCAGATTGATGCCGCCGAGCAGGGTGTTGGTGCGGGTGCGGATTAGGTTGTTCTGCACCAGCGTGCCCGGCGCGCCGAAAATCACGATACCGCCGTCGGATGCGTCGGTGACGATGTTGCCCGCGATCAGCCCGTTGCGGCAGCCGAAGGAGATGCCATCCGCCCAATGCCCGTCCGGCGTCCCGGCCGGGCCGATATCGCTGTTGGTGATGGTCGCACCGTCGCACTGGCCGCTGCCCTCGAACACATGCAGCGACGACCAGCCGCGCGGGTCCTGCGCGTGCACCGCATCGACGCGGATGCCCGAGACATCGCCGCCGATCTCGATCAGCGCAGCACCTTGCGGAATTGGCCCGAGTGTCGGACGGGCGCCGTCCACGGCGATCGCGCGGATGGAGATCCGATTGGCGCGCGAGGTGATCGCGGACGCCTGGGCCGGGCCGGCGACGCGCAGCAGCGCCCGGGTCGCATCGGTGGGATAGGCTTCGGTCGCGAGTTCCTGCCCATCGGCCGACAGCACGACCGGCGCGTTCAGGACGAACACCGCGCCAGCACACAGCGCGACCTTGGCGCCTGGCCCTTGCAGCGCGGCGTTGATGGTGCGCTCATCGCCGCCCGACAGGCACGCGGCCGCGGCCGATCGCGGCGCGGCGAGCAGCATCGCTGGCATCGCGACGAGCGCCACGACCCGGGCCAATCGTCGCATCCTGGTCGTTCCCGCCCCGTTCATCGTGTGGCCTTTGCCGGCCGGAGCCCGTAGGTGCCGAATTTCTCGGCCGTCGCGGCGATGTCCTCATCCGACAGCAGCACGGGTCCGCCGATCAGCAGGCTGTGGTAGTACTGCTGGGCGATGGTCTCCAGCTCGACGGCGCGCCACAGCGCCTTGTCCAGCGATTCACCGCAGGCGATCATGCCGTGATTGGCGAGCAGACAGGCGCTGCGGGCCTCGAGCGCGGCGAGCGCGTGTTCCGACAGCGCCGCGGTGCCAAAGGTCGCATACGGGGCACAGCGCACATCGGTACCACCAAAGGCGGCGATCATGTAGTGGCAGGCCGGGATCGGCCGCCGTGCCACAGCCAGCGCGGTGCAGAACGCGGGATGCGCGTGGACGACGGCGTTGAACTCCGGCCGCGCCCGCAGAATATCGCGATGGAACCGCCATTCGGTGGAGGGTCTGAGCGGACCTTTCCAGGCGCCATCATCGTCCCCGAGCCGCATCTCGGCGATGTCATCGGCGCGCATCCGCTCGTACGGCGTCGCCGAGGGGGTGATCAGCATCGTCTTGCCGTGACGGACGCTGACATTGCCGGACGTGCCCTGGTTGAGGCCGAGCGCATTCAGCGCCCGGGCCGCATCGACGATCGCCTGGCGCAGCGATTTTTTTGTCATCGCGGCAGGTCTCCCCTCGTGGCCGGTCAGTGGCAGGACAGCGCGGCGATCAGATCCGTGCGAT
>JAJZFF010000218.1 GCA_021805485.1 Pseudomonadota bacterium | reverse complement strand
GCCCGCTTCACCGCGCGCCGCATGGCGGAGAACTATCTCGACATCTACGAAGCCCTGGCGCGCCCGCGCCTCGGGCGTCTCCGCCTCGCGGTCTGACCGCCGGCGGACCAGGATCGCGCGCACCCCGGCAGGTCATCCCGCCGGGGTGTCGGCGTCCTCGAAGCAGCCCGGCATCCGCGCAATCAGCCAAGGCCGCGGCAAGGCGGCGAGTGCGGCAAGCGACATTATCTAACGATAAGATATATTTAATATCAAACGCGTTCGTTGCCCTGTCGCGACATCGTGCGGATCGCGGCCGATTGACATGCTGGCATGCCAGTATAGTGTCACGGCGAGGAAACGTTTGGGGACGCACACCATGCCAACCGAACTGCCGGTCACGCCCGATCGGAACCCGCCGGCGCAGGCCGAGAACCCTGAAGCGCCGGTGCTGCGGGTGTCGGGTATCGGCAAGTCCTATGGACATATCCGCGCCCTCTCCGATGTCAGCCTCGACATCCATCCGGGCGAAGTCGTCGGCCTGGTGGGCGATAACGGCGCCGGCAAGTCCACCCTCGTCAACATCATCGCCGGCGCGATTCGTCCCTCTGCCGGGCGGCTCGCCGTCGATGGGCGCGAGGTGCGGTTCGGCTCGGCGCTCGATGCCCGCCTGTCAGGGATCGAGGCGGTGTATCAGGATCTCGCCCTCGCCCTCGATCTCGATATCTGGGCCAATGTCTTTCTCGGCCGCGAAAGGCTGCGGCCCGGCCTGCTCGGGCGCTTCGGGTTTCTCGACAAGGCGGCGATGCGGGAGACCGCGCTCGGCGGATTGCGGCGCACCGGCATCCGCATCGGCTCGGTCCGCACGCCCTGCCGCGCGCTGTCCGGCGGCCAGCGCCAGGCCGTCGCGGTCGCCCGCGGGCTGATCTGGGGGTCCCGCCTGCTGCTGATGGACGAGCCCACCGCGGCCCTCGGCGTCGAGCAGCAGGCCAAGGTCGGCGAACTCATCGCCGCCGTGCGGGGCCAGGGCATTCCCGTCATTCTGGTGAGCCACAACATGCCGCAGGTCCATGCGCTGTGCGACCGGATCGTCGTGCTGTTCCGCGGCCGGAAAGTGGCCGACCGGGATGCGCGGTCGATGACGATCGAGGACACCATCGCCTGCATCACCGGCGCCGGCCTCGCGAGCGCGGATGCGGCGGGGCGCGCGCCGTGAGCGGCCCGTCGAACCTGCCGCGCGGCGCGGAGGCGGCGGTCGTGGCGCGCGATGCGCCGGGCGGCGGGCGCGCGCTGCTCGAATTCCTCTCCCGGCACGGCGAGATCTGGACGCTGTTCATCCTGCTCGCGCTCATCGTCGTGTTCGGCATCGCGAGCCCGGATTTCTTCAGCCGCGCGAGCTGGCTCGCCACCTCGCAATTCGCGGTCGAATACCTGCTGCTCGGCCTTGGCGAGACCTTCGTGATCATCACCGGCGGCATCGATCTCTCGGTCGGCGCCATCCTCGGCCTCTCCGGCATGGTCGGCGGCCTGGTCATGCGCGCGCTGATCCACGCGCATGCGGCGAATGGCGAGACCATTGCCGCCGGCATCGCCGCGGCGCTGGCGAGCGGCGCGCTGGTCGGCTGGGTGAACGGCACGCTGATCACCCGGCTGCGGCTCACCCCCTTCGTCGTGACGCTCGGCATGCTCTCGATCTGCACCGGCGGAATCTACCTGCTCAATGGCGGTCGCAATGTCGGCACGATTCCGGACATCGTCGGCGCCGCCGGCTCCTTCGCGATCGGCGGCTGGATGCCGGTGACCGTGCTGGTCGCCGCGGTGTTCTGCATCGTCTGCGCCGTGGTGCTGGCGCAGACCCGCTTCGGGCTGCGGACCTACGCGGTCGGCTCGAACCCGCTGGGCGCCGGGCGCGCCGGCATCGACGTGCGGCGGCATCTCGTGAAGATCTACACGCTGGCGGGATTTCTCGCCGCCGTCGCCGGGCTGATGGTGATGGCGCGCTTCGCCTCGGCATCGGTCCAGGCCGGCGCGAACGACGAACTCGACGCGATCACCGCCGTCGTCATCGGCGGCGCCAGCCTGTTCGGCGGTCGCGGCACCATCCTTGGAACCGTGGTCGGCAGCTTCGTGATCACGGTCATGGTCACCGGGCTGATCCTGATCGGCGTGCAGCCGTTCTGGCAGCAGGTGGCCGTCGGCGCGATCCTGATCCTGGCGGTCGCCATGGACCAGCTTCGCGACAGGCTGCTGGAGTCGATCTGACCGCAAAACGGCCGCCACAAGCGCGGCGGCAAAGGGGAGGACATCATGGCCACAACACGCAGACAACGGATTTCCCGGCGCGGCGCCACGCTGGCGCTCGGCATTGCCGGCGCAATGGCGCTGGCCGGCGGCGCGGCCCGGGCGGGCGGCAAGACGATCGCGCTGGTGCCGGGAATCGCCACCGATCCGTTCTACATCACGATGCAGCATGGCGCCGCGGCGGAAGCGAGGAAGCTCGGCCTGCACCTGATCTGGCAGGGCGGCAGCAGCTTCTCGCCGGAGACGCAGATCCCGGTGCTGCAGGCGCTGCTCGCCAAGCACCCGGCCGCCCTGCTCGTGGCGCCGACGAACGAGAAGGCGCTGATCAATCCGATCAAACAGTTCATCGCCGCCGGCATTCCGGTGATCTCGGTCGACACGACGATCAGTGACACCGCGATCCTGAAAAGCCGCATCACCTCGAACAACGTCCAGGGCGGCGCCTCGGCGGCGCGGGCGATCGCCGGCTTCGCGCATGGGAAGGGCGATGTCGCGGTGATCAACGTCAAGCCCGGCATCTCGACGACCGATGCGCGCCAGAAAGGCTTCCTCACGCAGATGAAGCACTACAAGGGCATGAAGGTCGTCGCCATCGAATACGATGACGACAGCCCGA
>JAJZFF010000511.1 GCA_021805485.1 Pseudomonadota bacterium | reverse complement strand
TGGCTGAACTCGACGTCGATCCGGTTGTAGTTCGGCATGAGGGAAGGGATCATGTCGTGGTCACTTTCTTTCGCAACCACGCTATTGTGCGGAGCCGGGCCGCCAAGTCAAACGCGAAGGGGCGCTCGGGGGCGGCAAAAGCCTTCCGGCGCGGCTGGGTTGCGAATAGCGGCGGGCTGCGTCACCGGTCCCGCCCCCCTACCGCCCGCGTCCCGGCTGCGCTACGCAGGCGGCATGACGCGCACGCTTCACGAACCGGTCCCGGGCGCTCTGCGCCGCCGCGCCGTCGTCGATCTCGGGTCGAACTCGGTCCGCCTCGTGGTTTTCCAGGGCGAGTCCCGCAATCCGATGCAGATTTTCAACGAAAAGGCGGTGCTGCGCCTCGCGCGCGGGCTGATCCATACCGGCCGCCTCGACGAGGCGGCAATGGACGAGACGGTGACGGTGATGCGTCGCTACGGGGCGATCGCCCGCGCCATGGGGGCCGCACCCTTCGAGGCGCTGGCGACCTCGGCGGTACGGGATGCCGAGAACGGGCCGGATTTTGTCGCCCGCCTCGAGGCCGAAATCCCGGGCCTGAAGGTCATCATCCTGAGTGGCGAACAGGAGGCGCGGCTGTCCGCCGAGGGCGTATTGTGCGGCATTCCGGGGGCGGATGGCATTCTCGCCGATCTCGGCGGCGGCTCGCTCGAACTCGTGCGTCTTTCCGAGGGGCTGATCGGCCCGGCGGCGACCGTGCCGGTTGGCGTGATTCGACTGGCCGAGCGCGCCCAGGACGACCGCGCCCGGGCCCGTGCCATCGTGTCCGACGAGCTGGCGGGCTTGCCCTTTCTCGGCGATGGCGAAGGCGGGGATCTGTTTGTGTCGGGCGGGGCCTTCCGTGCGCTGGCGCGCATCCACATCGCGCAGACCGGCTACCCGCTGGCGATGGTGCATCACTACACGGTCGGCCGGGACGAGGCGCGTGACCTGTCCGCGGTGGTCGGCGATGCGAGCCGCAAGCTCATCGAACGCATGCCGGGGGTGGCGCGCAAGCGGATCGACGATCTGCCCTTTGCCGCCATCATCTTGCGCCGCCTGCTGCGTGCGACGGGGGCCAGCCGAGTAGTGTTCAGCGCCAACGGCCTGCGCGAGGGCTGGTTCCTGCGCCAGTTGCCCGAGGCGATGCGCACCCAGGATCCGCTGATCGCGGCCGGCCGGGACCTCACGGTGGGGCTGCTGCGCGACCCCGCTTTACCCGGCGCGCTGATTGCCTGGACAGCGACGCTGTTTCCCGACGAATCCGCCTCGCATCGGCGGCTGCGTGAAGGGGCGTGCTGGTTCTCCGACATCGGCAATCACGAACATCCGGAATATCGCGCCGAGCAGGCCTTCCTGCGGGTGTTGCGGCAGACCGGCGTCGGGCTCGATCATCACGCCCGCGCCTTTCTCGCCCTCACCCTCGCGCTGCGTTACGAGGCGCCGGTGGAAAGCGCGTTTCTGGCGCCGGCACGCGCGCTGCTCGACATGGCGACGGCGCGGCGCGCCGAAACGCTGGGTGCCGCGTTGCGCCTAGCCTACACACTGTCGGCCGGCACGCCGGCGCTGCTTGCGGCGACGAGGCTGGTACGCGACGACAGCCGGCTGGTGCTGTTTCTCGACGCGGGGAGCGGGGTCTTTGCCGGTGATCCGATCGAGCGGCGGCTCGCGCGGCTCGGCTCGCTGGTCGGGCTTGAGGCCGAAATCCGCGCGGCGGGGTAGGTCACTCCCGCGCGCGGGCGCCATTCCGCCCGGCGGCGGCGATCTGCGCCTGGTCGATCCGGCAGGTTTCCGGCACCGGGCCGCGATAGGGCATCCAATGCCGCGTCTCGCCGAAGATCGGCAGGCCGATATAGCCGCGCAGCGCCAAGCGGCCCGCGCGGTCGACGCGAAATTGCGCGTGATATCTGTCACCGCTACGCGGATTGACGATGCGCCCGCGCCAGAGGCCGTTGGCGCGGCGGACAGAGGGACGGATCAATTCGAAGCCGCACTGGGACCGGCCCTGCCAGTCGGTCGGCATGCGCGTGCCGCTGTCGAGCATGATGCCGACAATCCGCCCGCACAGGGCCTTCCCATTCTGGCAGGATGCGATACGTACCACGGCTCCGCCCTCGCCGGTCAGCCAGGCGCCAATGGGCGAGGCGGCGTTCGCCGCAGGCGCCGCCGCTAGCAGCAAGGCCAGCAGCGCCAGCATGGGTCGAAGGATGCTTCGTTCCGGATGAGACCTGATCACGATGGATATCATTTGACTGGGAAATGGTTGCTCATCCGGCGACGAAAATCACAAGTCTCCACATGTGTCTTATGCGCATCCTGATGCCTTTTCGCTGGCAGCTGTGTCCCGTATTCAACACTTGACTTGCAATCGCTTCGCCGGAAACGATTTCCTCCTGAGATATTTCCATCCTCCGGGCCATCCCTACGGTCCGAACATCCATGCAGGACGCCCCTGATGAACCGAATCCTGGCCTCTCTCGCCACGTCCGTCTCCATGCTTGCGCTGATCCCCGCGCCGGCGCGCGCGGGAGGCTCTTTTCCAAGCGGCATCTGGACGCTGCAGGACGAGAACGCGTCGATCAGCACGCAAAGCCTGACCGATCGCTTTTATGTGAACGGTGTTCATCTCGGCTGGACGTCGAATGCCGGGGTGGTGCCGCAGGGCTTGGCGGCGTGGGGCCATGCGGTGCTTGGCCAGGGTCGCCAGCGCGTCAGCATCAGCCTCGCCCAGAAGATATTCACGCCGGCGGCGACCACGCTGATCAACCCGCCGGTCAATGACGAACCCTATGCCGGCTCGCTACTGGCGAGTTTCAGCCTCATCCAGGACACTCACCGGACGCGGACGATCATGGGTTTTGACACCGGCGTGTTCGGATC
>JAJZFF010000694.1:1896-2898 GCA_021805485.1 Pseudomonadota bacterium | reverse complement strand
GGGCGCCGTCGAGGGCGGCGCGCAGCGGGGCGATCAGCGGCGCCGGCGGGCAGACCAGCAGCTCCGCGCCCGGGGACGCGGGACGCAGGGCGGCGGCATAGGCGGCAATGCCGGCGAGGGTGCCGTTCATCTTCCAGTTTCCGGCGATCAGCTGGGGCATGCGCTTGTCCTCCTGACGTGGCGCGACCGAGGTAGACGAGGCGGGGCCGGGTGGCAATCGGGCGCGCCCGTGGTAAGACGCGGCTTTCCCGCTGGATGAGGGTTCTGCCGCATGCTTTCGATGATCCGCCAACTGCTCGACAACTGGATCGTGCGCGCGTTTTTCGTCGTGCTGATCGGCGTGTTCGTGTTCTGGGGCGTCTCCAGCGTGGTGATGGGCATCGGCGCGTCCGACGCGATCGCGACGGTGGGCGGGCAGCCGATCAAGATCGAGGCGGTGAATGCCGCCTACCAGCGCACGCTGAACGCCTATGCGACGCAGAACAGCGGCCGCGAGCCGAGCAAGGGCGAGCGCCGGCTGTTCGCCGACCAGGCGCTGGGCACCGCGATCGACCGCGCGGCGATGGAGCTGGAGGCGCGGCGGATGGGGGTGGTGGCACCGCCCGCGGCGATCCGCCAGCAGGTCTTCGCGATTCCGGCGTTCCACGGGCCGGACGGCAAGTTCGACAAGGCGACGTTCAACGCCGTGCTCGCCAACCACAACCTGACGCCGGCGGCGTTCATGGCGGAGATCGCCAGCGGGCTGAAGACGTCGCAGATCATCGATGCGGTGACCGCCGGGGTGAGCGCGCCGGCGCCGCTGGTGGACCAGATCTTCGCCTATGCCGCGCAGGAGCGGACGGTGCAGTTCGCGCAGCTGCCCTTCGCCGCCGCCAACCCGCCGCCGGCGCCGGCCGAGACCGTGCTGCGGCGCTACTGGCGGGATCATCCGGGGCGGTTCTCGACGCCGGCGCTGCGCGATGCGGACGTCGTCGTGCTCTCGCCGGCGCTGATCGCCGAGGG
>JAJZFF010000694.1:0-1886 GCA_021805485.1 Pseudomonadota bacterium | reverse complement strand
CAGGAGAAGGCGAAATTCGCGCAGACGCCGACGCGGACCGTCGAGATCATCACCGCGGAGGATGCGAAGAGCGCCGCGGCGCTGGCCAAGGCGTGGAAGGGCGGGGCCGACTGGGCGGCGATGCAGAAGGCGGCCGCCGCGGCGACGGCCACCGCCATCGTCATGACCGACGCGAAGCCCTCCGACCTGCCCTCGGCCACGCTGGCCAAGGCGGCGTTCGCGGCGACGCCGGGCGAGGTTTCCGCGCCGGTGAAGGGGGCGCTCGGCACCTATGTGTTCAAGGTGACGAAGGCCGTCGCCGGCGGCGACAAGCCGCTCTCGGCGGTGGCGGACCAGATCCGCGCCGAGATCCAGCTGCGCAAGGCGCGCAACGTGGTGGACAACACGCTGAGCCACCTGCAGGACGCGCTGGCGGGCAGCACGGCGCTCGGCAAGCTGCCGGCGAGCCTGCATCTCGCCAAGGCGCGGGTGAGCGTGGACCGCGAGGGCATGACGGTGGACGGCAAGCCGGCGGGGATTCCCGGGCCGGCGGCGCTGCGGCAGGCGATCGTCAAGGCGATTTTCGCCACCGCGCCGGGCAACACCCCGCAGGCGGTGAGCGGGCCGGGCGACAGCTATTACGCCATCGCGGTGCACCGGATCATCAAGCCGGCGCTCAAGCCCTATGACAAGGTGAAGGCCGACGTGCTGGCCGACTGGACCGGCGCGCAGGTGGAGCGGCAGGAGGAGGTGGCGGCGGCGAAGCTGCTGACCGCGGTGAAGGGTGGCAAGACCCTGGCGGCGGCGGCCTCGGCGGCGGGGCTGACGGTGACGACCTCGGCGCCGATGACGCGCGCGAAGCCAGCCAAGGGCGTGCCGCCGCAGCTCGCCCAGGTGGCGTTCAGCCTCAAGAAGGGCGCGCCGACCATGGTGCAGACGCAGGAGGGCTTCGTCGTCGGCGTGGTGAGCGACATCGCCGAGCCGAAGCCGGGCAGCGACAAGGCGTTCCACCAGCGGGTGGCCGATTCGCTCGGCCAGTCGATGCAGGAAGACGTGCTGCAGACCTATGCCGCGGCGCTGCGCCAGCGCGACCATGTGAAGATCAACACGAAGCTGCTGAACCAGATCAGCAATTGAGGCCAGCGAGATGACACCCGAGACCGACCAGCACGCCCGTTTCCGCGCCGCCTACGATGCCGGGCGGGGCGCGCTGGCCTGGCGACTGCTCGCCGCCGACCTGATCACGCCGGTCGCCGCCTTCCTCAAGCTCGCGCACGGCACGGCGCATTCCTTCCTGCTCGAGAGCGTCGAGGGCGGGGCGGCGCGCGGGCGCTATTCGGTGATCGGCTTCGCGCCGGACCTGATCTGGCGGTGCGACCGCGGCCAGGTGAGCGTGAACCGCGACCCGGCGGCGGACGCGGAAGGCTACGCGGCCGATCCGCGCCCGGCCTTCGAGAGCCTGCGCGACCTGATCGCGGCGACGCGGCTCGACCTGCCGGACCACCTGCCGCCGATGACCGGCGGGCTGGTCGGCTATCTCGGCTACGACATGGTGCGGCTGATGGAGGAGCTGCCGGCGGTGAAGCCGGACGTGCTCGGGATTCCCGACGCCGTGCTGATGCGGCCGGGGGTGTTCGCGATTTTCGATTCGGTGCGCGACGAGATCACGCTGGCCGCACCGGTCTGGCCGCGCGCGGGGGTTTCGGCGGCGGAGGCCTGGAGCCTCGCGACCGGGCGGATCGAGGCGGCGATGGCGGCGCTCGACCGGCCGACGCCGGCGCTGCCGGGCCATGCCGCGCCGGCCGGGCCGGCGACCTCGAACATGAGCGAGGACGAGTTCCGCGCGATGGTGCTGCGGGGCAAGGACTACATCGCCGCCGGCGACGTGTTCCAGGTGGTGGCGAGCC
>JAJZFF010000453.1 GCA_021805485.1 Pseudomonadota bacterium | reverse complement strand
GCCGATCGGCAGCAAGGCGAGGCCCGGGCGGCCGAGGCGCTCGCGGATCATGCGGAAATAGCCGGTATAGCCGGTGTCGCCGGCGAAATAGAGCTGTCCGGCGGCGTGGCGCAGCATGAAACCGCCCCAGAGCGTGGTGTTGCGGTCGCGCAGGGTGCGGGCGGCGAAATGCCGCGCCGGGGTCAGGGTGATGCGGGTGCCGTGCAGCTCGGCATGGTGCCACCAGTCCAGTTCGGTGACCGGGCCGAGCCCCTTGCGGGTGAGAAAGGCGCGGTTGCCGAGCGGCGCGAAGATCGGGGTGCGGCCGAAGCGCGCGTGCAGGGCGGCGAGGGTCGGGATGTCGCAATGGTCGTAATGGTTGTGCGAGAGCAGGATCGCGTCCGGCTTCGGCATCGCGTCGAGCGTGAGGCCCGGCGGGCGGACCCGGCGCGGCCCGGCCCAGCCGACCGGCGAGCAGCGCTCCGACAGGATCGGGTCGGTCAGCAGAACGAGGCCCGGCAGGCGGATCAGGAAGCTCGCATGGCCGATGAACGTCACCGCCGCCTCGCCCTCCGCCACCTCGGCGGGCGGCGGAGCAAAGATCCGGTTTTCCACCCGGTCGGGCCATTTCGCCCTTCCCTCGCGCCGTGTCACCCAGCGGAGCATCGGGAAGCGGCCGGTGCGGCGGCGCGCACCTTCGGGGTTGAAGAAGCGCGCGCCGTCGAAATGATCCGAGACCGGGTAGGGCAAGGTCAGCCGAACGCCGCGTTGAAGGCGCCGCCATCGAGCAGCAGGTTCTGGCCGACGATGAAGCCCGCCTGTGCCGAGCAGAGGAAGGCGCAGGCATCGCCGAATTCCTCCGGCGTGCCGACGCGGCCGGTCGGGTTGGCGGCGGCGCGGGCGGCGAGTTCGTCCTCCACCGAGCGGCCGGAGGCGCGGGCGGCGGTGGCCGCGTTGTCGCGCAGCCGGTCGGTCATGAACGGGCCGGGGAGAAGATTGTTGATCGTCACGTTGTGCTTCGCGACCTGGCGGGCGAGGCCGGCGACGAAGCCGGTCAGCCCGGCGCGGGCGCCATTCGACAGGCCGAGGGCGGGGATCGGCGATTTCACCGCCGCCGAGGTGATGTTGACGATGCGGCCGAAGCGGCGCTCGATCATGCCATCGACCGTCGCACGGATCAGCGCGATCGGGGTGAGCATGTTGGCGCGCAGGGCGGCTTCCCAGTCGGCATCGGTGAACTTGCGGAAATCGCCGGCCGGCGGGCCGCCCGCGTTGTTGATCAGGATGTCCGGCGCGGGGCAGAGGGCGAGCGCCGCGGCGCGGCCCGATTCGGTGGTGATGTCGCCCGCCGCGATCTCGACCTTGACGCCGGTCTCGGCGCGGATCGCCGCCGCCGTTTCGGCCAACGCCGCCTCGCCGCGCGCGGTGATCACCAGATCCACGCCCTCGCGGGCGAGGGAAAACGCGACGGCGCGGCCGAGCCCCTTGCTCGCCGCGCACACGATCGCCCGCCTGCCCTTCAGTCCGAGTTCCATCTCTGCTCCCTTCCCTGTCCTGCTTGTGTCGAGGCCGCGTCCATAGCATCAGATGGGCGCGATACCGAATTCGACAGGGGACCATGACCACCGCCATGACCGAGCGCGCGCTGACCGGGCTGAAGGTGATCGACCTGACCAGGGTGCTGGGCGGGCCGTATTGCACGATGATCCTCGCCGATCACGGCGCGGACGTGATCAAGATCGAGCCGCCGCAGGGCGACGAGGTGCGCGACTGGGGGCCGCCCTTCCTCGAACGGGCGGACGGAGCGCGGGATGCGAGCTATTTCCTCGGCGCCAACCGCAACAAGCGGGCGATGACGCTCGACCTCGCGCACGAGCAGGGCCGCGCGGTGCTTCTGCGGCTGCTGGAGGACGCCGACGTGCTGGTGGAGAATTTCAAGCCCGGCACGCTGGAGAAATGGGATATCGGGCAGGCGGCGCTGGCCCCACGCTTTCCGCGCCTCGTGCATTGCCGGATCTCCGGGTTCGGCGCCGACGGACCGTTCGGCGGGCTGCCGGGCTATGACGCGGTGGTGCAGGCGATGACCGGGCTGATGACCATCAACGGCCGTCCCGGCGAGGGGCCGCTCAGGATGGGCACGCCGGTGGTCGATCTCGCGACCGGGCTGTATTCGGCGATCGGCATCCTGATGGCGTTGCAGGAGCGGCAGCGCTCGGGGCGCGGGCAGTTCATCGACATGACGCTGCACGATGCGGGCATGGCGCTGCTGCATCCGGCGGCGGCGAACTACCTGCTCAACGGCAAGCGGCCGGCGGCGACCGGCAATGCCCATCCGAACATCGCCCCCTATGACACCTTCCCCACCGCGACCTGCGAGATCTTCATCGCCGGCGGCAATGACGGGCAGTTCCGCAAGCTCTGCGCGCTGCTGGAGCGGCCGGACATCGCCGCCGATCCGCGCTTCGCCACCAATGCCGACCGTCTCGCCAACCGCGCGGCGATGACCGCGGCGCTGACCGAGGCCCTCGCCGCGCATGACGGCGAGGCGCTGGCCGAGCGGATGATCCGCGCCGGGATTCCCGCCGGGCCGGTGCGGCCGGTGGACGCGGCGCTGGAGAGCGCGCATGCGCGGCATCGCGGCATGGTGGCGGAACTGGACGGGGTGCGCACGCTGGGCACGCCGATCAAGTTCTCGCGCACGCCGGGCGGGCCGCACGCGCCGCCGCCCGGCTTTGCCGCGCATCTCGACGAGATCCTCGCCGAGCATGGCTATACCGAGGCCGAGATCGCCGCGCTGGAGGCGGCGGGCGCGATCCGCCGGGTGCGGCGCGCCTGATTTTTTTCTCCGCCGCGGCGCGGGGCTGGTCCCTGCCCTGCCCCGCGCGGGGCAGGGTCAGTGGATCAGGATGTAATGGATGGT
>JAJZFF010000645.1 GCA_021805485.1 Pseudomonadota bacterium | reverse complement strand
GTCCGAGCAGCGAGGTGTCGGCGCGGGAGAGAGCGGGCATCAGGCGGCCCTCCCCTCGGCAAGCGCGGCGACGAGGGCACGGAAGCGGTCGCCGCGCGCCTCGAAGCCGGAAAACTGGTCGAAACTGGCGCACGCCGGCGACAGCAGCACGACGGCAGCGGATTTGCGCGCCACCGCGAAGGCTTCCGGCACCGCGCGGTCGAGCGAGCCCACGATACGGTGCGGAACTCGGTGTTGGGCGAGCGTGGCGGCCAGCATCCCGGCATCGCGCCCGATCAGAAACGCCTCGTCGATGCGCGAAAAGAACGGTGCCAGCGACTCGATGCCGCCGGCCTTGGCGATACCGCCGGCGATCCACACCACGCGCTCATGGCAGGCGAGCGCGCGCGCGGTCGAGTCGGCATTCGTCGCCTTGCTGTCGTTGATGAAGACGACGCCGTCGATCGTCCCGACGCGCTCCTGGCGGTGGGCGAGACCGGGGAAACTCGTGATGCCGCGCGCGATATCGCGGCGTGACACGCCAAGCGCGATCGCCAGCGCCGCGGCCGCGGCCGCGTTCTGGGCGTTGTGCGCGCCGGGCAGCGCCCGCGCGCTGCGGAGATCGACGATCTCGCCCGTCGAGTCGCGCAGAATCCCATCGGCGCCGGAAACGTCCGCCAATGTCGCGCCGGCGATGCGCACGACGCGAGGTCCGTCTGACGGCTGTGCCAGCGAATCGGCCATCGCCCGCGATGCTGCGTCCTCGATGCCGACGACGGCGGTGTCGCTGCTTGCTTGGCGCGCGAAAATCTCGCGCTTGGCGGCGATATAGCCGGCCATGTCGCCATGACGGTCGAGGTGGTCGGGACTGAGGTTGAGCATCGCCGCCGCATCGAAGCGGATCGTCTCGATTCGCTCCAACATATAAGATGACATTTCCAGCACGAAAATTCCGTCATCGGGCAGCAGCGGCAGCGCCAGCGCCGCGGGGCCGAGATTGCCACCGGCGGCGACGGGAATGCGGGCCTCGGCGAGCAGATGCGCGAGCAGCGCGGTCGTGGTCGATTTGCCGTTGGTACCGGTGATGCCGACGAACCGCGCGCGTGACCCGGCGGCCCGCACGGCGCGGTAGAGCAACTCGGCGTCGCAGATGATCGGCACGCGCGCGGCGCGCGCTGCCTCGGCGAGCAGATGCGGTGCTGGCAGACGATGCGGAATCCCGGGCGACAAGACCAACCCGTCGCAACGCGCGAGTGCCGGTGCCGGGTTGCGCGGCGTAACGCCAGCCGCTTCCGCCGCGACACGCGCCGCGAGCTCGTCGTCCCAGGGCCACACCTCAGCGCCCATGGCGGCGAGTGCCATCGCGGCTGGCAACCCGTTGCGGCCGAGACCGAGGACGGCAAATCGCGCGCCGCTGAAAACGGCAGGGAATGCGCTCATCGGATTTTCAGCGTCGCCAGGCCGGCCAGGGCCAGGATCACCGAGATGATCCAGAAGCGGATCACGATGGTCGGCTCTGCCCAGCCCTTTTTCTCGAAATGGTGGTGCAGGGGCGCCATCAGGAACACGCGCCGTCCGGTGCGCTTGAACCAGAAGACCTGCACCATCACCGAGACCGTCTCGACCACGAACAGGCCGCCGACGATGGCCAGGACGATCTCGTGCTTCGTGGCGACCGCGACGGTGCCGAGCGCGCCGCCGAGGGCGAGCGAGCCGGTGTCGCCCATGAACACCGCCGCGGGCGGCGCGTTGAACCAGAGGAAGCCCAGCCCGGCACCGATCAGCGCCGAGCAGAACACCGCCAGTTCGCCGACGCGCGGCACCTCGTGCAGTTGCAGATAGTCGGCGAAGATGCGGTTGCCGACGAGATAGGCGATGAGCGCGAACACACCGGCGGCGATGATGGTCGGCACGATGGCCAGCCCGTCGAGCCCGTCGGTGAGGTTGACCGCGTTGGAGGCGCCCATCATCACCAGACCGCCGAAGAGCGGGAACAGAACCGGGCCGAGCGGGATCAGCACATCCTTGAACACCGGCAACGCCAGGGCGGTGCCGAGGGCGCCACGCGTGAGCGAGGCGAGCCAGGCCGTGGCGAGCACGCCGATCAGTGCCTGGCCGAGCAGCTTCGCGCGTCCGGGGAGGCCGCGGGCATTCCGCTTGGAGACCTTCAGATAGTCATCGGCGAAGCCGAGCGCGCCGTAACCGAGCGTGACCAGCAGCGCGACCCAGACGAACCGGTCCGACAGATCCGCCCACAGCAGCACCGAGACCGTGAGCGCGGCGAGGATCAGCACCCCGCCCATGGTCGGCGTGCCCTTCTTTTCGATCAGATGCCGCTCGGGCCCATCGGTGCGGATCGGCTGGCCCTGGCGCTGCACGGTCTTGAGCCAGCGGATCAGCATCGGGCCGCAGACGAAGCTCACGACGAGCGCGGTCAGACAGGCGGCGCCAGAGCGGAACGTGAGGTAGCGGAACAGATTGAACAGCGCGAACTCGTGCGCGAAGGGGCGGGCGAGGTCGAACAACATCAGCCGGCCTCCCGGCCCAGCGCCGTGACCACCGTGCGCATGGCGCTCGCGTAGCTGCCCTTCACCAGAACCGCATCGCCGGGCGCGATCGCGGCGGCGACGAGGGGGGCGAGCGCCGCGGCGTCGGGCGCGTGCGCGCCACGCCGCCCGGCGGGCAGGGCATCGTACAAGTGGCGCATCAGCTCCCCGCACGTGAACACGAGATCGGCGGCCGCGAGGACATCTTCGGCAAGGCCTGCATGCGCAGCCTCGCCGAAGGCGCCGAGTTCGCGCATGTCGCCGAGCACGGCGATGCGGCGGGGCGCGGGCTGCAGGCCGAGCACGGCGAGGGCGGCGCGCACCGAGGCGGGGGAGGCGTTATAGCTCTCATCGAACAGCAGCATCTCGCCGCCGGGG